>JBOGMI010000293.1:0-5705 GCA_050746645.1 Bryobacteraceae bacterium
TCAGTGGCAAAGCGCACGATTGGCGCTAACAGCCAACATTGGGAAATGTGGACTGGGAAATGTGGACGGAGGCAGTAAAATCCGCTAGATGGCGCTAAGATTATTCTGCCTCCGTCCACATTTTCCCTGAATGCACGACGCGCTGTTTCAGCCTGAGCCGCGGGCCCGCTATCGTGCGTTTCTCGCGCTGGGCTATGCGGACGCGAGTCCAACCGTGGCATTCGTATCGATCACCTTTTGCTCTCGCCCGCAATTGGCGCGGCGATTGGAGCACTGCGAGATCGATAAGGCGCCACGGAGCGATGGAGAAACCGTCGGACCACACGCCGATTGTTGCTCAACTGCGCCCTGCAACTGCTGATTCGTGAGCGACAGTGTGAGGACGCTGGACGCCTAAAGCTCGGCAGTCGCGATATGGCGCGTTTCGGGGCTGAACTTCGATAGCTCTTCTTCGGTAAGCAGCCCATAGCCCACCATGAACCTCAAGCAAAAGACGGCCGTTGAACGTCGAAAATCATCGAACGCCGGGGCCATCTCCTTGTCCCTCACCTGGAGCAGTTTGTAGAGCTCACCATACCGCTGATGCGCCGTCAGCGATTGGTTGGTACAGATGGTCTGACACCGATCGAGGACGCGTTGAGAAAACCGCTCCAACGCAACCATCCTGAGCTTCTTGAATACCTTCCAGTCTGCTTCGATCATCGTCATGGCTCAACGCTACTATGGCGCTTTGGCTCTACTCCGCCACGACCGCTCCCTCCGGTCGCGGCTCTGTAAATTCCTGCCGGCGCTACCTGGAAACTGACCGCAGGGTGGCAGACCACAAAAAACGATCGTCTGCCCCACTTTGACCCACCCCGCAAAAATGAGACAGCCGACAAGTTGAGATCCAGCCTTCTGCTCCCCATATTTAGGGTCGCTTACGCTTCCGGCTCCGTCTCAGGGCCGGATAGCCCCTGAACATCAATTTGCAACCGGCTTGTGTCACCGAGCGTGGCCGGCTCACGATGCAGCCCGCCGTGCTGTGCTTGAGGCTTTGTGGGCAGCATCGAGAGCATAAACTCATCGCCTGCCCCGTGCGCAGTTTCCTGGCGCGGCTACCAGCGAGGGTCGCTGGCTCAATAGTAGTCGATCACGCGGTAAGTATAAACGGCTTCATTGTTATGTGATTTCATTCTTATCCAGTTATGGTGCGAGTCGTACAAATCATCATTGGGCTGCGGGTTTGCTCGATTCGGAGTGAGTGGCATAAAACTGGTACTGGGTCCCTACAAGCTTATTGCTGGAATCAAACATTTCCTCCTTGATAGTCCCTTTGGCATCATCATATGTGTAGACTGTTCTGCCGGAGGAAGGTCCACAGTCGCCGCACCTTCCGTAGGCGTGTGCATCTTTACCGGGGTTTACAAAGACTTTCAAAGAAATTACCCGGTTGCGGTCGTCGTATTGAAAGACCCGATGGGATTCGAGGGCGCCATTTTCGTAATCGAATTCATCCGTCCGGTTGCCTCGGGCGTCGTATCGGTACACTCGTAAAAAGTCGATCGACCAGCCGATCCCTTGCTCGGACAGAAGCTCGTGGTTCTGGCCGTAAGTGCGCTCTACTGAAGAAGTCGTGCCAATTGCATTGTGATAAACCTCATTGATCAGATTGCCTTGGCTATCGTATTCATACGTCATTTTCAGGTCGAGGCTACCATCACTATCGACAGTGGTTTCCTCAACGCACTGCGCCAGTGAGTCAAATTTTACGAAATGGCGCTGAAGGTCAACCGGCTTGTCCTTTTGTGCCGGATCGATTTCAAACATATCGACTTCATAATCAGGCGCCTGAGTCTTATAGATGTAGCGAAACACTTGATAACCCTGACGTTCGGGTTCTCCCACGAGCGAGCGGTGCTCTTCTTTTAATAGCCGGCCGGCTCGGTCAAGGTTCGTGCGCCAATAAGTTTCCGATCCTTGCCATCTGCTTCGGAAATTTCTGTTTTGACCGATCGGACAGGCCCCAGGAGATTATAAGTTTTGAGGGTTGGCGCGCGGCAGTCCGGGTGCGAATCAGAGGCGTGGCTAAAAAGTGGAACACTAAAAAGTAGTACCAACTCGAAAACGAGACGGTTCGCGAGCATCACTAAAACCCTGAGATATTATCTAACAGCTTTTGATGCTGTGTGTACGCTTGCAAAAACTCAAAGGCCAGCCGGAAGAGCTGGCAATCTACTTTTCATTTGACGCGAATATCCATCACGCTAATATCGTCCGGCTGCTGCCGGATGGTTCTGGCAGTGGAGGCCAATGCGCCGGCCAGGCCGTTCGCATTAGAGGCGGCGAGTAGCCGGATGGTATCGGCGACCCATGCGTCGTCGTCGCGGTCACGCGCCTCCGAAAAACCATCGGAATAGAGCACCATTCGATCGCCGCTTGCGACCTGGAGGGAACGCTGTTCAAAAGAGGGCTTTTCGAATGCACCCAATAGCACTCCGGTCGCCTCCAGAAACTGCACGGTTCCGTCGAGGCGAAGCAGCACCGGCGGCGGATGGCCGCAGTTGACGTAATGGATCGTGCGGGCGGCGGGATCGTAAAAGCCGAAGAATAAAGTCGCGAAGTGCTCGGGACGCGTGGAGTGGAAAAATAAGCGATTTACCTGCTCGATCAGCCTTTTGGGATGGCTCGCCAGAGCCTGCCGGCTTCGAATCGTCGCTTGCAGATTTGCCACCAGCAGCGCCGCACCGATCCCGCTGCCGCATACATCTCCCAGCAAAAAGGCGACTCCTCCGCCCTCGACGGTAAAGAAATCGTACAGGTCTCCGCCGATTTCGCCGGCAGGAAGCGAAGCGCATTCGCAATCGAGGCCGGAGGCACTGAAATGCGGCCGCGGGAGCAATTTACGCTGGATCTTCCGGGCGATGGCCAGCTCGGCGTCGAGAGGCCGCTCGGCGGCTTCGGTGTGTAGATGCTTTTCAATGATTGCCAGGAGATGGCTGTTCTCCCAAGGCTTCGCAATGAAATCGCAGGCACCGCGGTGCATCGCTTCCACGGCCAACTCGATCGTGCTCCAACCCGTCATGGCAATAATCGGCACGCCGCTCGCCTGCGCGCGCAGGCGGTCGAGCAGACGCAGACCTTCGTCGCCCGAGGTGGTGTCACGCGTGTAGTTCATGTCGACGAGAATCAGATCGTGATCGCGATAGGCCGCCGCGGCTAGCGCGTGGATCGGCGATTCTGCCGTTTCGATCCCATACCCGGCGCTCTTCAGGAGCAGCCGCAGCGCTTCCCGGGTATCCGGCTGATCGTCCACCACCAGAACCTTTTGCACGGCAAGCGTTGCTTTTGTTGCAACCTCTGCGGTCATATGACCCTCCTGATTACTCGGCATGCAACGCCACAACCGGATCGATGCGGCTCGCACGCCGTGCCGGCGCATAGCAGGCCAAAATTGCCACTAATAACAACAACGCCGGAACCAAGATAAACGTTACGGGATCGGTTGCGCTGACGCCGAACAGCATGCTCTTTAAAACCTGGAAAGCGAGGAACGCTCCGAGTATGCCCAAAACGATCCCGGCCAACGCTGGCTTGATGCCTTGCCGGACCACCATGTTTCTGACCTCCGCGGCGCGCCAAAACCACTAGCGCCGTGAGGGTGAACCCTGGCCGCTTAGCGAATTGCCGCAGCGCAAACCGAACATCCTGAAAAACAGCCATAGCAATGGACAGGCAATTTGTCTGCCGCTGCAAATCGTATGAAAACATGCAAAGGAGAGCCGTGGGGTGTCCGGAATTGGGATTTGGGTGTCCCAATTCGCGAAGAGAAAAACGACCTTATTCTTGCACTGGGCGCCAGCGCCGAGCTTAGAGGGAAATGTGGACGCCCGTCCTACGCGTGCGCCGTATAGTGCTTGCTCGCTTCGGCCTGAATGCCGCGCATATATTCCGCCGCGAGCTGTGCATTCTTGTCGACAAAGTCCAGGCCAACCGTCTCGCCATCGATCACCGGGAGCGGATGGCACAGCTCGAAACCGGCATACCCGTGATAGCCGATATCGAGCAGGCCGAGCATTTCGGCCAAAGACTTCTCGTCGCCTTTGACCACGATGCCATCGGGCCCGCGGTCGTACTCGCCTCCGAAATGCCACAAAACCTGCAGCGCGCCGACCCGGTTCACCGCCTTGCGGACCGCTGGCTCGTCGAGCGCGTGTTCGAGGCGCCCGTCGAAGCAGACTTTTAGATGTGGCGAGTCTACTTCCTTCACCATTCGCAGCACATCGGCGTACCCGTTGATGACCGGCGGATGATTCTGGAGTGCAAGGGTGACCCCAAAATCGCCCGCAAGCCGCAAGGCTTCCGCCAAGCCTTCGCGGCACCATGCCCAAATCTGCTCTTCGGTGAAATCTTTGTGCTCGGCTTTCCAAGCGGCTTTCGCGAGATCGTAGCTGCCGCCGCCTCCCGGCAAGAGCGTCACACCCGGCCAGGCGAGAAAGACCCGCACGATTTTTGCACCCAGATCGGAGGTCATGCGCAGCAGCTCGCGCACGTACAGTAATTGAGCTTCACGATGCTCAGGAATGGGGCTGCTGAAATCGTTGTTGGCGGCAACCGCGTAGATCTCGACTCCGTGGTCGTTGGCAAAATTTCGTAGCTGGCGGCAGCGTGCTTTCGGCAGGTCGAGGGGATTGCCGTGCGGCCGTTTGCCGTCGATCTCCACGCCCTGATAGCCGAACTTCCGGGCGCGTTCGATGACCTGCTCCAGGGTAAGCGCGTCCCCGCGATACCAGACGCCTCCATAGGTGACGCTGTAGAGGCCCATCTTGACGCCGGCCGGCGTAGACTCGCGGGCGAACTGGGCTGCGTCTGCGGCGAGGGTTGCCGTTTCAACATCTTTCATTCTGTAGAACCTCCAAGCTTTACCTTAAATCCGGGGCTATCGCGTTTTTCCGGGAGTACGGCTTGAGAGGATTTAATCGCTTTCGGAATAACCGCTTGACGGCCCGTTCCGCCATTACAGACAGAGATGAGAGAAACATCTCGGAAGGAGTAAAGGAATGAAAAAGCAGATTTGTTCACTCGCGTTTTGCGCCATCTTCGGAGTCGGCGCGGCGATCGCGGCGCCCGTGGCGCAAGATCAGGCGACCGGCGCGGGCGGCGATCAAAACGGCCAGGCGGTTGTTCGGCACCATCGTCGCGCTAATCCGAACCGGCGGCTGCATTTCCTGACTAAGAGACTGAATCTGACCGGCGATCAGCAGAAGCAGATTTTGCCGCTTCTGAAGCAGCAACAGCAGCAGATGCGGCAGATCTTCAGAGATCACTCGCTGACGCGAAAAGACCGTTTCGCGAAGATGCGGACCGTGCGGGAACAGACCGACAACAGCATTAAGGCCGTGCTGAACGACCAGCAGAAGCAGCAATGGGGCCAAATGCAACAGCAGATGCGCCAGCGCATGCAGGAGCGGCGGCAACAGCGCGAGAACAGGAGTCAGGGCACCGAACGCTAGCTCTATCCGGGCGCCGAGCGCGCGTCAGAGGGCCTACTCCACGGGCTGCGCGAAAGGGCGCAAAAAGTTTCGAATCGCGCGGGCGGCCACGGCTACTCTAAAGATAGTGCCACTCGAAGCGGAGCTTCCTGTCGAAGCCCAGCCGGCGGCCCCGGAAAAAACAGTTTTCACCATATTGGCGGCAATCAGCTTTTGCCATCTGTTGAACGACAC
>JBOGMI010000294.1:0-2487 GCA_050746645.1 Bryobacteraceae bacterium
AAAAAATCGGGCGCTGCCGCGGCATTTGCGGCAGCGCCCAGCGTAGGAGGGTGCCAAGAGCAGCTCGGATCTGCGCTTGGCTGGAAAAACAGTGTTCTAGCCTAGGAGACCTCCGTGGCCGAGGCAGGCGATTTCCCAACCGGAGATCCGGTACTTCGCCAGCATCGGCGGCAAAATCAGATCGAGCACGTTCGCTTTGGCCGAGCGGAAACAGCAGGGAGCGGACACAATAGGCGTATCATCCTTATAACTGAGCAGCATGAGGTTGCCCGGCTCGACCGGGGCGAGGAAACGCTCGATGTGCGCCCCAAGCCGCAAAAAGGCCCGGCCAATGACGTCTTCGGGCCCGGCCGGCGCGGTGGTGGAGGCGACCAGGATCGCTCCCGGACGCGTGCGCAGCAGATGCTGCAGCGAGCGCGTGACCTGATCTTCGGCCTCGACGGTGGAAAGCGAGTAGCGGATGTTGGCGCCGAAACGCTCCATCCGCGTACGCACCACGTTTTCAAACAAGGTCCGCGCGCGGTCGCCGTGCACCGGATCGGTATAGAGAATGCCGATATTGGGGTCGTGGATGGGCCGCGCCTGAAGAATCGCGCCGCGCTCGTTCAAGATGGAGAGCATGGTTTCCAACTGCGCCTGCGACACTGCAAACGGCGCGCTTTTGATGGTGGCCACGCGCTCGCCCGCGCGCACGAAATGAAAATTGGAAACGGTCGCGATCGCCACGCTGGCGGTGCAATTAATCTGCTTGAGCAGTTCGTCGTCCACCAGGACGCAGCAATCTTCGGTGGCGACCAGATTGGCCCTGCCGCCAGCCGCCAGCCGGATCTCCACCGACCCGCAGCACATCACCTCAGCCATGGAGAGAACTGCTTGGTCTTCGCCCACTTCGCCGTCCTCCAGCTCCGTGACCCAGACTTGCCGCATGCCTTCGGTCTCCAATAACCGCACGTCTTCCTCACTTAAAACGTGCCCTTTAGCCAGTAATTTCTTACCGCCAGGCTTAAATATCGTACAACAAAGAATTCGCCCTGCCGAATTCTGAATGTCCATAGTTAAAGCCCGCATCTCACCTCCGACTTGCCTGCGAAACCGTTTACGGTACTAAGTATACTGGTACTATTCAGATAAATCCAGTAGAAAATGCATGCTTCGGAAAAAAATTCCTAGAACTAGAGCCCGTTTTAGCGCTCTGTTCGGCCAGATTTTCCTGAAGGTTTTGCAGGGCCTGTGGATTCCGCCGATTCCGCGACGTGAGGAAGCTGGATTAATTCCTGTGGAAAATCCGGTGCAATTCTGTGGAAAAGATGCGGATGGGCAGTGGCATTCAGACGCTTAATGACCGCGATCTCGTCGCAATTCTGGAATTTAGAGCAGCGCAAACAATCCTTCCAGACCTTTAACGGCAGTTCGCCGCGCTCGCATTCAGTAAAGCCGAGGCGGGCAAAAAAACCGGGAACGTAAGTAAAAGCGAAAATGTCTTCCAGATCGTTTTCGCGCGCTTCGGCTTCGAGCGCTTCGACCAGAGCGCGTCCCACCCCTTGCCCCTTATCGGCCGGGAGCACGGCCAGCGAGCGCACTTCGGCGCTGACGGGCGTATAAAAGTGAAGCGCGCCGCAACCGGCCAGGATATCTCCGGTATAGGCGACGGAGAAATCGCGGATGTTCTCCGACATCTCGAATTCCGTGCGCGGCAGCATGATCCCATTCGCCGCATAAGCATTGATGAGATCGAGCATCTCCGGGAGATCGCGCATGGAGGCTTTGCGCACCGCAACCTGGATATCGGTCATAAGCGGCTGCCTTTTCCCGCGAGCGATCCCAGGACAAGCCGGGTGCCCGCCGCTTCGCCCGCGAGCAGTCGCGCGCAGATGGCGGGTTCGCGTCCCGAGGCGATCGCGATTTCGTCGATCCCGGCTTCAAGCGCCTGTGCCGCGGCTTCCAATTTGGCCTGCATGCCGCCTTGCGCCACGCGGGAACGAATCAGCGCGACCGATTCATCCACTGTCAGATGGCGCACGATTTCGCCGGACCCGTCTTTCACGCCGGGCACGTCGGTGAAAAATAAGAGTTTTTGGGCACGCCAGCCGATGGCGGCGGAAACCGCCATTTGGTCGGCGTTGACGTTGTAAATCGTGCCTCGTTCATCGGCGGCAAGGCAGGCGAGCACGGGAAGATAGCCGGCATCAGCCAGCAAATCGAGCAGCCCGACATCGGTGCGCACGGGCCGGCCGACAAAGCCGAGCGCCGGATCGAGGGGCGCGGCGAGCGTGAGCAGTCCATCGACGCCCGATAGACCCACCGCCGGCCGGCCGGCTGCGATCAACGCTGCGACGAGTTGCTTATTCACTCCGCCGGCAATCACTTTGGTCACGGCATCGACGACGGCTTCATCGGAGACGCGCAAGCCTCCGACAAAGCGGCTCGCGACGCCGCGCTCTTCCAGATATTTCGTCACTTGCTTGCCGCCGCCGTGCACGACGAGGA
>JBOGMI010000295.1:0-4487 GCA_050746645.1 Bryobacteraceae bacterium
CGAACCGCGGCCAAGATCGGCCGCACGGCGTCTTCGTACTGCGACAGATCGAACCGCTGCTTTTGCGGGAGTTCGCCGGCCGTCGCCTTGCGTAAATCGATCAGTCCGATCATCGCCGTCTACAGAACAATCTTGTTCAGCGGGTATTCCACAATGCCTTGCGCACCCGCTTCTTTCAATCGCGGAATAATGTTCCGCACTGAGATTTCTTCCAGAATCGTGTTCACCGCCACCCAGCATTCGTCGCTCAACTGCGAAATGGTCGGATTCTTTAAAGCCGGAAGCACCGCAAGCACCTGCTGCAGGTTTTTTCGCTCCACGTTGAGCATCAATCCCACATTACCGAGCGCGTTCATCGCGCCTTCGAGCAGCAGCTTGATGTCGCACAATTTGCGCCGCTTCCACGCATCCGCCCACGAGGCGCGGTTTGCGATTAGTTGTGTGTTCGATTCCAGCACCGTTTCGAGGATGCGCAGTTTGTTCGCGCGCAGCGAGGATCCGGTTTCGGTAACTTCTACGATGGCGTCAGCCAATTTCGGCGGCTTCACTTCCGTCGCGCCCCAACTGAATTCCACCTTCGCCCGCACGCCTTTGCCGGCCAGATACCGTTTGGTCGCGCCGACCAACTCCGTCGCGATCGTTTTACCTTCGAGATCCTGGACCGTACGGTAGGGAGATGCTTCGGGCGCCGCCAGCACCCAGCGCACTTTGCCAAAACTTTGTTTCGAGTAAATCAGATCGGCCACGGTCTCCACGTCCGCCTGGTTCTCTTCCACCCAATCGCGGCCGGTAAGCCCGGCATCCAGCACGCCGTCGTTCACATAGCGCGCCATCTCCTGCGCCCGGATCAGCATGCACTCGATCTCAGGATCGTTGATCGCCGGGAAATAGCTCCGGTTCGCGGTCGTGATATGGAACCCCGCGCGCCGGAACAGATCCACCGTCGCGCTTTCGAGGCTGCCCTTCGGGATGCCGAGCTTCAGCTTCACGGCTTCGCTCCGTACACCGCGTCCGGATCGTAGGCGCGCGCTTCGGTTTCCTTCCAGCGCCCGTTTTCCAGTTTGCGGTAAAAACAGCTCTCGTATCCGTTGTGGCAAACGCCGGGACCGAGCGGCTCGGCCTCGATCAGCAGCGCATCTCCGTCGCAATCGGCCGCAACCGCCTGCAACCGCAGAAAATGCCCGGAACTCTCACCCTTGGTCCAGAGCTTCCGCCGGGAGCGGCTATAAAACGTGACGTGGCCAGTCGCGAGCGTCTTCTCCAACGCCTCCTGGTTCATGTAGCCGACCATCAAAACGCGGCCCGTCCTGCCGTCCTGCACGACGGCGGCGATCAATCCGTTCTGTTTGTCGAAATTGAGAACTTCATCCATTCGGGTAAATAAAAAACCCGCCGAAGCGGCGGGCCTGCAACTGAAATTCGAGTCGATCCGAACGCGGGCACGCCTTAAACCACAACGTGGTGCTGGCGGCGATGCACGTTCGTAACCATTTCTCGCAGTATACCAGCCGCTGCGGGCGCTTGCTGGGCCGCCGAAAAATCGGAGCGCGACGACAGAACCCCGACCGTCAGGGAGGTGCGCTCGCCCAGTCCCCTCCCTGACGGTCGGGGTTCTGTTTGCTCACCATGCTCCAGATGCGGGTTGTGCATCGTCGAAAAATCTCAGTTTCTTTGAAAACAATTTAGGTTCAGAATGGTTTTGAGGAAAGTTTGTGCAAAACCAGGTATTTTGCTTTCCCAACTCCGTGCCCTGGCCCGCCCCGCCTGTGGATTCGGTTTCTTCAACCGAATTTTCGCTTGAGTGCAGCCGGGCGCTTCGCGTAACGTAGTCGAGGCTCCTCTCATGCATGTTCGAGAAACCATCGTCGATCAGCCGCTGCCGGATAATCTGGATGCGGAGCGCTTCGTCCTCGGCGCGATCATGACCAGCGAAACGGCGTTCCTGCAGGTGGCGGGCACGCTCACGGCTGACGACTTCAGCCTGGAAAAGCACAAGCGGATCTTCCTGCGCATGGCGGATCTGCAGGAGCGCGGCGAAAAGATCGACCGCGTCACCCTCGCCAACGAGCTCATGAAGCAGGGCCAGTTGCAATCGGTCGATGGCCTCAGTTATCTGGTTTCGCTCGACGACGGTCTGCCGCAGCTTTACAACATCGAAAGCTACGTCAACATCATCAAGGAAAAGTCGCTCTTGCGGCGCATCATCACGCTGTCGCAGGATACGATCAACCGCTGTCTCGCCTGCGACGACGATCCCAAACAGATTCTGGGCGCGTTCGAAGACGCCTTGATCAAACTCGGCGACGTGCAGAGCAAGAGCGCTCTCGCCACCCCCGAGCAGATCGTTTCCGAGTACGAAGGCGGCATCAACGCCTTCCTCGATACCAGCAAACGCATCAAAGGCATCAGCACCGGCTATCTGAAATTAGACGAAATGACCGGCGGCCTGCGCGAAGGCGAGCTGTTCATTCTTGCGGCGCGGCCGGCTATGGGCAAGACAGCTCTGGCTTTGAATATCGCGCAGCACATTGCCGCCAATCCGGCCAACCAGAAAGCGGTTGCGATTTTCTCGCTTGAAATGTCCAAGGAATCGCTGCTGACCCGCCTGGTCTGCGCCGCGGCTCGCGTGGACCAGCAGCGTTTTCGCGCCGGCTATCTCAATGGCGACGAGCGCCGCTCGCTCCAGGAAGCCATGTACCGCCTCGTCGAATCGCCTCTCTTTATCGACGACACCGCGGGAACCAATCTGATGGATATTCATGCCAAAGTGCGCCGATTGCAGGCGGAACACGATCTCGGACTGGTCGTTGTCGACTATCTCCAACTCATGCAGGGCCGCGGCCGTTTCGAAAACCGGGTGCAGGAGATCAGCTCTCTCTCGCGCGGCTTCAAGCTGATGTCGAAAGAGCTGCGGGTGCCCTTTCTGGTGCTCTCCCAGCTCAGCCGCGCTCCGGAAACACGCCAGGGCGACCACCGCCCTATGCTCAGCGATCTCCGCGAATCCGGCTCCATCGAGCAGGATGCCGACATGGTCGCCTTCATTTTCCGCGAAGAGGTTTATCGTCCCGACAAAGAAAGTCTGAAGGGCTTGGCCGAACTCATTCTCGCCAAACAGCGCAACGGTCCCACCGGCCGCATCAAGCTGGCGTTCCTGAACCGCTACACAAAGTTCGAAAACCTGGCCGCCGATACGGGCGAAGGCGAAGCCCCGTTCGAATAGTATCTACCTGTCCGGCTGGAGTAACCTGTAAAGAAGGTGAATTCCCAGTGAGCTTGAACGTGAGGCCCGAGATCGAAAAGCGCTTGCGCACTCTCGCCATCGCGAGAGGCATCTCCGTCGACGCGTTTCTGCAGCAGGTCATCGAAGAAAAGTCTGGGTCTGCACGCCAGGCGCGGCTGTCCGCAGACGAATGGACGCGCCAGTTTGACGAATGGGCCGACAGTTTTCTTCCCGCCCCGCTCCTGCCGGATGAGGCATTGAGCCGCGAGAATCTTTACCCCGACCGCCTCTGAAGTGCGCATCCTTATTGATACGAATGTCCTGGTGCGCTCGATCGAGCGCGCGCACCCGCTGATGCGCATCGCTCGTGATGCGCTGCGAAACCTCTACGAACAAAACGACGAACTGTGCATCGCACCGCAGATTGTCAGTGAATTCTGGAATGTCTGCACTCGTCCCCAACAATCGAACGGCCTTGGCAACGGTATCGGCCCCACGGACCGGCTCGTCCAGCGAATTGAGACATTGTTCACGATGCTGCCGGATTCGTCCGAAGCCTATCGCGTTTGGCGCGAACTTGTTGTGCTTCATCGAGTCCGAGGCGCAAAGGTTCACGACGCCCGTTTGGTCGCAGTCGCCAAGGCCAACGGTGTCGAAGCCATATTGACCTTCAACACGGCGGATTTCCAGCGATATACGAGGCTGAGAACTCTCGATCCTGCCGTGCTGCCATAATCGTCAATCGCCCCGCCTTTGTGCTAAGCAAAATGAGCTTCACGGGCCGTGCTTCCAGAGCACGTCTGGATCCAGGGTTTCGGAATGGCGGAGAGGGGGGGGATTCTGGTCGACGCTTGGCCGTAACTTCCTGACTTAGCAGGGAAAGCTCCGCAATTCGCTGAGCATCCAGAAGTTAGCAACTGTCTACTGCCTCTCTCCGTTCTCTCCGGTGCTCCCGGGATTTACACAAAAACCGACACCAAAGCCGACACCAAGGCGGCTCGGAGGCTCGAAATTGAATCCACATAGCCGCGCAGAAGCTTGCTTCTGGCTCCGGCATTGCCGATTCGTTTCTCTCGCCACGCCGCTCAGGATACCAGATAGAGATACCCCTCGGCGGGGCCACCCCTGATTTCTGACGAAGCTTAGGACCCGTCACAAAACAACTGGAACAGTTTCTCCCGGAAATGTTTTATACTTGGCCGAGTGACTCAGGTTCAAGTTCAGGAGGTCAGGGTCCGGTTTGAGAAGTTGGCTCCCTTTCTGGACG
>JBOGMI010000296.1:0-3554 GCA_050746645.1 Bryobacteraceae bacterium
GTCTGGCTGCGGCTGGGCGCAGCGCGAAGGCGAAGCGGTCGAAGAGATCCGGCCGGGCGATGTGGTCTGGTTCGCGCCCGGAGAAAAGCATTGGCATGGCGCTACGCCGACAACTGCCCTGTCGCACTTCGCCATTCAGGAAAGGCGCGATGGCAAAGTTGTCGAGTGGCTGGAACAGGTGAGCGACAAGCAATATCGGAAGTAACCGCACCTCACGGATACAGCCGTGCCGGCTCAATCTGCGGCGCGGCTTCTCCGGCTTCTACCATCCGCGCGATCAGCCGTTCCCGCAGATGCGCCGCAACCTCCGGCAGCGGTTTGTCGCCATTGTAATGGACCAGCTTCGGCGGATCGTCGCGCCCTGCCAGATTCAATAATTGGTGCGGATCGGCGGCGAGATTGTACATCTGGTATTCGCGATAATGCGTGCTGTTGGGGACGCGGTTTCCGTGCGCGGTAGGATCGGCCACGCAATAGGTCCACTCAGCCGTGCGCAGCGCCCGGCCCACCATCGAAGCGCTGATTTGCACGAACGCCTCGTTCCGCCATTTCTCGCGCCCTTCCGATTGATGAATCAGCGGCATAAAACTGTGCCCGGCCATCGAACTCGGAACCGCGACGCCCGCCGCGTCGAGCAGCGTAGGCGTTACGTCCACCATGCTCACCACATCCGCCACTTTTCGCGACTGGTTGAAACCCGGGCCTTGCAGAATCAGCGGAATGTGAATCGAGCTTTCGTGCGGACTGCGTTTGTATTCCCGATTACGGGTCCGGAAATGGCAGCCGTGATCGCTGATGAACATCACAATCGTATCGCCGGTCAGATTCTCTTCATCCAACGTCTTCAGAACCGTTCCGACGCATTCGTCGATCGCCTTGATATCGCCGTAATAGCCCGGAAGCTGCGCCTGCCAATCGCCGGGAAAGAAGCGCAGGTCTTTCGGCGCAAAAGGATTTTCGTAGCGCTCCTTGTAACCCTTAGGCGGGATAAAGGCGTTAGCATCGTTCTGGAAATGAGGCTCGAGTTGCGAAAGCACCAGCAGAAACGGTTTTTCGTGCCGCTGTTTCAGAAAATTCACGGCGAGGTTACTGAGATACTCGACCCGGTAGATGTCCTTGAAGTGCATCTCCTTCCCCTCCCCATCCCAAATCGTTCCGTGATAGGGATGAGAGGTCAGCTCCAGAACGTTCGATGCCTCCCACAGGTCCAGAAAGCCTCCCCGGTCCTGAGGCTGAACAAACCCTCTGCCCTTGTGCGTCTCCCGGTCGATCGGCGCCAGATGCCACTTACCGATATAATTCGCCGAATATCCCTTCCCGCGCAGAATACTCGCGAGTGTGGGTAAATTGCGGTTCAACTCCACTCCCGGCGGCAGCTTCCACATCCCGGTCTGCGTTGCGTACATGCCGGTAAACAGGCAAGCGCGCGAAGGAGAGCAGAGCGGCTGATTCGTAACCGCATTTTGCATCGTCACGCCGCGCTGAGCCATGCCGTCCAGATTCGGAGTAACACCCATGGGGTTCATTCCGTTGGCGCCGATGAAATCGCCGCGGAACTGATCCGCGATAATTATCACAATGTTGGGGCGCTTCTTAGCACCTTGCGCGGCAGCGCTTTCGGCCGCCAGAGGCGCGGCAGCGGCGGCTGCAAACGAGTTCTTCAGAAAACCGCGCCGGCTGGGCGCTGCATTGTCCGTTTTTGCATCACTCATTGTTTTTGTCCGAATCGGTTATCAATTTGCCGAATTCTTCTGCGCCATTCTGTAGCGGCTCAGCAGTTCGGCTCGGTTGTGTCGCAGGTCCAGACCGGTGGGCTGTGCGGGATAGGGCCGGTTCCCCATCAAGCCGCGCCACAGAATGCGGTCGTAGCGGGCGAAATTGAAATCATCCTCCACACTGAAATTCATGCCTTTCGTGACTCTGGCCCAATAAGCCGCATCATGCTTCGATTTCAGCGGCTTGAGGTTCGCGGCGGCGGCTGGCAGCGGAAGACCGGTGTCTGCCAAGGCGGCGGAAGCGGTCGTCCTGTAAGTCCAGGAGGGCGATTGATTCACGTCGAAAACATCCGCCATCGGCGCCGCCAGCGCATCGCTAATATTGAGAGGCTTCAGCCCGAGGATCGCTTCCATGGTGCGTATAAAGTCCAGCGTGTTATACGGCGTGGAAACCACTGCATGGTGCTTGACATACGGTCCGATAATCCAGGCTACGCTGCGATGCGAATCGACATGATCGGCGCCGTTTTGCGAATCGTCTTCGATAACAAAAATCAAAGTATCTTTCGCGTAGCGGCTGTGGGCGATTTTCTGCACTAACAGGCCCACGGCGTAATCGTTATCCGCTTGCTGGCGTTCCGGCGTGTTGATGTTGTAAATAGCGGTCTTGTAATTGCCGGTGTGGTCGTGCATCAGGCGAACCAGCACCAGCGACGGGAATCCGCCGTGAGCATATCTGGCGTCGAAGTCACGCGCAAACTCCTTGTAACGGAAGTAATCGGGGAATGCATTGTCGAACCCGCGAAAATAAATGTCGGTAACCGGCATAAGCGCCGGATTCGCTGCATACGCCACTTGTGTTTTTGTTTTGTAAGGATCGGTAACTTCCGGAATTTTGTACTTCGCCTTCGAGCCGGCCAGATGATAGCGCGAAAGATCGATGAAGAATCCGTAGTTGCGGATCGAGAGCCCCGCTCGCTGAGCCTGGTTCCACAGATAGCCCGTCCCGCCGTCGTCGTCGGGACCATCAGGCGCCGCTACATTGGCTGTGCCCGGAAGGATGTCGGGATCGTCCGGAGTTAGAGGATTGGCCGCCCGGCGCTGACTGAGCGTCGCCATACCAACATTGACGTTGCGGTTGCTGCCTTCGGTGAGGTAAGAGAGGCCGCGGCCGGCGTAATTCACCGCTACCGTCTTCTCGACCACGTCCGGGGCGCGCGCGCCCGTGGACCAGGCCCACCCGCCCATGCTCACCTCACTTCGGCAGTAAAAATTGTCGAGATCGACAAAATCCAGCGCCAGCGCGTGCAGATTGGGCGTGATGGCTTTCCCAAACTCGGTGAGCGAAGGATCTCCGTTACCCTCGGGCAGATCTCCGAGAATCTGGTCGTAAGTGCGGTTCTCTTTGATGATGTAAATGACGTGCTTAATTTTTCCGTGCAAGAACGCCATCGTTTTCAGGGCCTGCTGGCTGACCTTACGCCGATAATGGTCGTTTTCGGCCACTTGCCGCGTAAGCCGGTCAAGCTGCGCCGGTTTGGGCGTGGGAAAGCTCTGCAACCCCGCCTTAATCAATTGCAGATTGTAGTCGTTCGTACCGCGGCAAGCGGCCGCAACCTTCCCATTCTGGCCTCCGCCGTGGCACTCGCCCGGATTCGGTCCAGTCGGCGATTTGGCGTTCACCACATACGTATACGATCCATCTTTGCTGAAACTCACCGAATCCGGATACAAACCGGTTGGGATCAGCCCAATAACTTTGTCGTCCTCCAGGCTAATCACAGCCACGTCGTTCGCAGTACCGTTGGTCACATACAGATACTTACCATCGCGCGACAG
>JBOGMI010000297.1:0-1115 GCA_050746645.1 Bryobacteraceae bacterium
CATCGGTTGGCGTCTTCCCTCGCGATCATCTCGGCACGCGCACCTCGCCGAAAATTTGTTCGATGATTTCGCTCGGCCGAACGCCTTCCACTTCCGCTTCCGGCCGCAGAATCAGGCGGTGTTCCAAAACCGGTCTTGCCATCGTGCGCACATCGTCGGGAGTAATGAAGTCGCGTCCTGCGAGAGCCGCCCGGGCGCGGCTCGCCAGCACTAACGCCTGCGTAGCGCGAGGGCCGGCGCCGAGCAGAACGTTCTCATGGCTCCGCGTCGCACGAACGACGTCCACGGCATACTGCACCAGCTCCGGCTGCGCGATCACCGCAGCCACGCAGCTTCGCAGGGAATCGAGCTGGCCCGCCAGCACCGGCTCGACCTCTCCGCCCTCCAGGCTCGTCTCCGGCGCGTTGGTCCCGAGCATGCGATCAGCCAGCTCAAACTCTTCGCCGCGCTCCGGCCACGACATCGCAATCTTCAACATGAAGCGGTCCTTCTGCGCTTCAGGAAGCGGGTACGTGCCTTCGAACTCCAGCGGATTTTGCGTGGCGAACACCGTGAAATCGAGTGAAAGCAGCATCGTCTCGCGATCGATCGTCACCGTGCGCTCCTGCATTGCCTGCAACAGCGCGGATTGCGTCTTGGCGGGCGCCCGATTGATCTCGTCGGCGAGCAGAAAGGTGGTGAAAACCGGGCCGCGCACCAGCGTGAATTCGTTGCGCTGCAGATTGAACACGTTGGTTCCCGTGATGTCGGCCGGCATCAGGTCGGGAGTGAACTGAATGCGCGCATAACAACATCCCAAAACATGCGCCAGGGTCCGCGTCAGCAGCGTTTTCGCAATTCCCGGAACGCCTTCGATCAGCGCATGCTGCCGCGTGAGGATCACAATCATAGCCTCAGCCACCGCTTGCTCCTGGCCAATGATGACCTTTCCGATTTCGGCCTTTGCCCGCTCCATCAGGAGCTGAAATGTATCGATGCCTGTTGTCATAACTGGGCGGTCTTCCGGTGTTCCAACCGGTTCTGTATTTCCAAATAAGCGGCGCGTGGGTCGTTTGTCCCGTCCAGTGCCGCAATGCGCCTGCCGGGCCGCAGCCGGTTCCACTCGGCGACGCAGA
>JBOGMI010000298.1:0-2344 GCA_050746645.1 Bryobacteraceae bacterium
GCGCGTCGATCACCGCATCCTGTCCGGCGACCGCAACGTCGACCGCGGCCGCGTCCAGCACGTCGCCCGCAACAACTCTGACTTTCGCCTTCTTGTACTGCGCGGCACCGCGCACGAAAGCCGTCACTTTATGTCCGGCCGCCAGCGCCTCATTTACCAGCGCTTCTCCGCTCCTGCCCGCTGCTCCAATCACTAGAACTTTCATCGCACTCTCCTTCTTGTTGCCTCGAATTTGGCCGCCCATCCAAATGAGCGACCTAACCATTAGAGGCTCAGAAAAACCATCGGTTGCAAATTAATCAGTGGTCTTTCGACCAATGGTTATAATCAAACACGCGGTAGCAAAATGTCCAAAAGGGGAGTAAACTGGTGAGGTGACATCAACATCACCAAGTCGCCGGGTAGAACGTAAGGAGAGGCTGAGGGGCGAAATTCTTGCGGCCGCAAGCAAAATGTTCGCCGATCGCGGTTATGAAGCCGTGACGCTTCGTGCGATCGCTAAAGAGATCGGCTATACGCACGCCGTGATCTACCAGCACTTCCCTGACAAGTCGCACATTCTTGCCGAATTGAGCAGCGAGACGATCGGGCTGCTGATTCAGAACTTCGACGCGATTGCCGCTAAACATCCTGCACCGAAAGAGCGTCTTTTTGCGACTTCACGCGGCTTGATTCAGTTCTGCACTGCCCATCCACAGCAGTTCCGCAACGTCTTCTTCGGGCCTGAGAGCCGCAACGGCGTGCGGGCCGGACAATACATCCATGACATTGGCGCGCCGTTGTTCGGGCGTTTCGTGCAGCTCTTTTTCGATGTTGCCAAGGATGAAGGATTGCCAGACAAGGCTGACATAGTGGTCGCCTACACCTGGTGGTTTACGATTTTTGGCCTCGCCACGCTTATGGTCATCCAAGGGGTTGTACCTGACTTGCCTGACCAGACTCTCGTGGTCGAGCAAACGATCGCAACGCTTTGGGCGGGCGTTCAGGCTGTTCCGCGATTGCCGAAGAGCGCAGTCACTAAGCGATCCGGCCGATCCAGTGCCACAAAGCGCTAACAGCTTCTGACTACTTAGGAGTCGTTGGAGGTATGACCGTGGACTACCAGGAGTCAACCACTTTTCCAAGGCCGTAGTTCTTCTGGTGGCACGACAGACCGGTGAAGGTCGAGACTTTGGGAGAAAGCCACCTGATCGGATAGATGGCGAACCATATCCGCCATGGCAAGGACAAGGGGGGCGACGAACTGCCGGAAGAACTGGGGCACCGCGAGACCCGTCTGAAGAAGATCCGGGAGGCCAAACGGGCACTGGAGGCCAGAGCGCGGGAGAAAGCGGCGGCCGAACGCGGCGCACCGGATCAGGCGAAACCGAAGGACAAGGATCAGTACAACTTCACCGATCCGCAATCGCGGATCATGCCGGGCGCCGATGGCATCATTGGACCTGTGTCCCAGAAGTCCGTTTCTGGATCGTGTGCTTAAGTGCCGACGCCTTCAAACGCGTTGTAGATGAGTATCTTTGAAGAAGGTAGGATACTTCAAGCCGAAGCCGAGTGCCCGATCAATCCCGATATGGCCCAGCCAAATGAGCGTGAATGCCAGCAGGGATGACTGGTGCAGGGCAAATGACGATGTGGCGAGAGCAACCGGAAGAATTTCGCTGTGCACCAGGTTGTAGAGTCGCGAGCCTAGTTTCGGGCTTAGCAGATAGCCCAGCATCAAGATGTCTGGCCAGAGAAAGAGCGCGACGAAGAGAATCCAACTGCCTCTCAGCGAATGATAGAAAAACAAGGAACAGAAGAATAAAGCGGCGCCTTCAAGCCGGAGCAGTAGCGCAGGAGACATACCAGAAATATACGCCAACCTCAGTTTGCGTGTTCAGCGCTCGCAGGCTAAGTCGACTTCGGTGGGCCATAGATAACCTGTAACGGCCTAGTATAGAGTTTTCGCTTGTTGCGTGAAAGGTAGCGGGCAATAGCCACCCCAGTAGAGACGTCGAAGACGACCGTGGCCACAGTCGATGACGGTCTACTCTCCTTCCGTCCGGGTCGAGAGTGGTCACTATGGCTGCACTCGCGACTGGAAACCTCGAACTCGCAAGAACTCTCCAGCAACCCACGCTCTGAGGTGTGGCTGCTGACGTTGGACACTGGAGTTATTGGCACTTGTATTGAATGCGCAGGAGCTGTCGAAATCCTACGGCTCTGCGCCGCTTTTTTGGAATATCTCGGTCAACATTTCTGATAGTGACCGGCTTGGGTTGATTGGGCCGAACGGCTCGGGGAAATCGACTTTGCTCGAGATCCTGGCTGGACGGCGGCAACCTGATTCGGGCGAAGTTGCGCT
>JBOGMI010000299.1:0-13273 GCA_050746645.1 Bryobacteraceae bacterium
AGCGTGCCGAGCGCCGCCGCCCACATGGCCACGTGTACGCCGGTTGCCGGCGGCCCGAGGGCTTCGACGGCCGGGCTGGGCTCGTGCATGTAGGCGGCCACCAGGAGTTTCAAATAGTAAAAGGCGGCGATGGCGCTGGTAATCAATCCCAACACCGTCAGCACGACCAGATGGGAATCGAGCGCCGCCTGGAAGACATAGAATTTGCCAAAGAAGCCGCCGGTGAGCGGGACACCAACCAGCGAGAAAACGAACACTGCCAATAACGCGGCGGTGACCGGCTGGCGATGGGAAAGACCGGAAAGGTCCTTGATCAGCACAAAGCGCTCGTTGCGCGCGGCGACATGACCGATCACTATAAACGCGCCAATGTTCATCAGCACATACGAGCCCAGATAGAACATCGCCGCCTGGGTGCCGATCTGCGAATCGGCGGCGAGCGCGATTAAGACATATCCCGCGTGCGCCACCGAGCTGTATCCAAGCAGCCGCTTCACGTTGGTCTGCATCAGGGCGGCGATATTCCCGATGATGAGCGTGGCCAAGGCGCAGCCCCACATGAGCGGCACCCAGCTTCCGTTTAAGGGCGTAAACGAATCGATGAAGACGCGGAAGAAAACCGCGAAAGCGGCGGCTTTGGGGGCCGACGACATAAAAGCAGCGATGGGAGCGGAGGCGCCTTGATACACGTCGGGCGCCCATACCTGAAACGGCGCTACCGAAACTTTGAAGGCAAAGCCTACGAAGATCAGCGCAGCGGCAATGCCGGGAAGCAAGCCGGTATGAGGGCTGCTCCGTTCCAAAACCTGGCGGATCACGTTGAGGTTGGTAGAGCCGGTCAGGCCGTAGATCCAGGCAATGCCATAGAGCAGAAAGGCCGTCGCGAAAGATCCCAGCAGAAAGTACTTCAGCGAGGACTCGTTATTGCGGCGGTCGGTGCGGAGAAACCCCGCCAGAACGTAAGTCGCGATGGAGGAAATCTCCAGACCGATGAAGACCATGATCAGATTGATCGCTCCCACGAGCACGCATTGGCCGACAAGCGAGAAGAGAATCAGCGCGTAATACTCGCCCGATTGCGCATTTTCTCGGGATAAGTAACTGAACGAGGGCAGAATGCAAAGGAAGCCGACCACCAAAACCAGCGCGCGGAAAAAGGTGGTGTAACCGTCGATGACGATCATGTTATGGAACGCCGGACCCGCAAAAAAGTAGGCCCAGCAATCGGCGGCAAACGCCGCTGCGATGCCGATGAGAGCCAGCACGCCGAGAGAAGATTTCCGCCGCGCCGGAGTGAACGGCTCCAGCATCATAATCGCCAGGCCAAAAGCCGTGAGAATAATTTCGGGTAAGAACCGGAGATAATCGGCGCCCGGAGGGAGGTAATTAGTGAGCACGGAGAACCTCCGCTACACGGACCGTGTGAGGGTGCTTCAGTTGTACGCGATACTCTTGGCTGGCTTTATTCTGCTGCAATTCGCGCGAAGTCGCCGAAGAGATCGGAGGCATGAACGATTGGGTGAAATTGCCGAGCCAGAGCATTAAGAGGATCAGCGGGACAACGGGAACCCAGTCACGCAGCCTGAGATCCGGCAGCTTGGCGACCTGCTCGGTCTTGGGACGCCAGAAGGTGCGTTGATACATCCACAGCATATAGACCGCGGAAAGAATGACGCCGCCGGTAGCCCATCCGGCCCAGGCGAAGTTCACGATCGCCGCGCCCTGCAGGATCAGAAACTCGCCTATGAAATTACACAGCGTAGGCAGGCCGATACTGGCATACAGCGTAATCATATAGGCGCTCGCCAGACCCGGCGCGGGGCTCGCCAGGCCGCCAAAATCGGCGATTTCCAGCGAACCGCGCCGCTGCTCCATGTATCCGGTGAGCAGGAACAGCGCCGCAATTGAGACGCCGTGAGCAATCATCAGAAAAACCGCGCCATCGGCTCCCTGTTGCGTGAGCGTAAAGATTCCGAGCACGATGAAGCTGAGGTGGCTCAACGAGGAATAGGCGATCAAACGCTTGATATTCGGCTGAATGAAAGCCAGCAGCGCAGCATACAAAATGCCGATGATAGCCAGAATGGCGACCCAGTGAGCGGCGTCCTGAGCCGCATTGGGGAACAATGTAATCGAAAAACGAAGCAGTCCGTAGACACCCATCTTCGACATAACCGCGGCGAGGAGCATGGTGGCGGGCATGGGCGCCTGCGTGTAAGTGTCCGGCAGCCAGGTATGCAAGGGGAAAATCGGCGTCTTAATGGCGAAGGCCGCGAAGAAGCCGAGGAACAGCAGCGTCTGCTGCGTCCCGCTCAGCATCAGCCGGCCTGAGGTGAAGCCTTGCATCATCTCGATATAGTCGAAGGTTCCAGTGACACTGTGCAGATACAAGATCGAAGCCAGCATCAGCACTGAGCCGAGCATGGTGTACACGAAGAACTTCAGCGCTGTGGGCCCGCGCTTCGGCCCGCCGAAGGTCCCGACCATGAGATACATGGGGACCAGCGCGATCTCCCAGAACACGTAGAACATGAAGAGGTCGAGCGCAGAAAATACGCACAGCACGCCGAACTCAAACAGAAGTAAGAACGCGAGAAAGGTCCGCAGCCGCTCCTTGATCATGCTTCGCGCGGCCCAAACAGCGATGGGCAGCAAGAACGTCGTCAGCAGAATCAGCCACAAACTAATTCCATCCACGCCCATGTGAAAGCGGATGGGAAGTGCTGGGTTATCGAGCCAAATCTCGTTGGTTACAGAGGTAAACGACGCTCCGTTCGCGAAGGCCGGCGGAATCAGCGCCAGCGAGACAAAAAAGGCCACAAGCGAGGCGCCGAACGCGGTGTAGAACGCTGCATTCGACTTGCGCGGCAGGCAGAGAATGATCAGAAAACCGACAAACGGGATCAGACAGGTGGCCGCAAGCACACTCACCGCACACCGCCCACTAAGCCGAACACGAAGATGGCAAGCAGCGCACCGACCAGCACCCAGGTTCCATAGTTACGAATGCTGCCGGACTGGAACCACCGCAGCAGTCCACCCCAGCTTCGTATGAGGCGTCCCATGCCATTTACGCCTGCGCCATCTATAAGCGCCTCGTCCACGCCGCGCCAAAGCACGACATCGGAGACGGCTTTCAGGGGCCGGACGATGGCGTTGTGATTCAACTCATCGATGTAATATTTATTGAACACCAGCGTGTAAACCGGCCCGATAGCTCTGGTGAACGCAGGGACAAGGCTCGGCCTGACAATGTAGAATAGCCAGGCGATAAGGATGCCTAATATGCCACAAGCAGCCGAGATATCCATTGCGATCGTGTTCTCGTGCGCCGCCGGCCCGAAACCGAGCGACAACCAGCTCATCACCGGAATGTAGCCGCCGCCGACCGAAAGCACCGCGAGAACAATGAGCGGCGCAGTCATCACCCATGATGATTCGTGAGCATGCTCATGTCCACGGTAGGTTCCGAAAAACGCAAGGAAGAATGCGCGGAAGACATAGAACGAGGTGACACCGGCGGTAATGGCGCCCACCCAGAACATCCAGAGCGAATGCGAGTAAGCCGCAGAAAGAATCGCGTCTTTGCTGAAATAGGCGGAAAAGTAAGGAACGCCGGAGATGGCAAGGCTGGCGCAAAGAAGCGTAACAAAGGTAATGGGCATCTTCTTTCTCAGCCCGCCCATGTGGCGCAAATCTTGTTCGCCGGCCAAAGCATGAATCACGCTGCCCGCGCCCAGGAACAGCAGGGCCTTGAAGAACGCATGCGTCATTAAGTGGAAGACGCCGGCCGAGTAAGCCCCTATGCCCACGCCTAGAAACATGTATCCAAGCTGCGAAATGGTCGAATAAGCGTAAACCTTCTTGATGTCGTGCTGCGCCAAGCCGATCGTAGCGGCAAAAGCCGCTGTAATCACGCCGATAACCGCAACCACTTCCATAGCGACCGGAGTGTGATTGTAGAGGAAAGATAGCCGGGCGATCATGTAGACACCCGCGGTAACCATGGTCGCGGCGTGAATGAGAGCCGAAACCGGCGTAGGGCCGGCCATGGCGTCCGGCAGCCAGACATAGAGCGGGATCTGCGCCGATTTGCCGGTGGCGCCGGCAAGCAGCAACAAGCAAATCATGGTCAAAATGCCGGCTCCGGTTTCGACCGGCATCGTCGAAAGCTCTGCCGCCATCTTACTGAAATCAAGCGTGTGGAACGTGATCAGAACCAGAAAGATGCCGAGCAGAAAGCCGAAATCGCCGATACGATTCACGATCATGGCTTTGTTGGCCGAATAGCTCGAGTAATTATCGTGGTAATAGAAGCCGACCAAAAGGTAGCTGCACAATCCCACGCCTTCCCAGCCGACAAACAGCAGCAGCAGATTCGAGGCCAGCACCAGGATCAGCATGAAAAATACGAACAGGTTGAAGAAGGTAAAAAACCTGTCGTACCCGCTTTCGTGGCCCATGTAGCCGATCGAGTAAATATGGATCAGCAGACCGACTCCGGTAATGATGAGCAGCATGACCGCGGTGAGGCGGTCCACCGTAAGGTCGAATCCAACCTGGAGAAACCCGCTCTGCAGCCAGGTGTAGTAATGTCCGGTGAACGGAGTTGTCAGCGGCCAAAGCTGCGAAAGAACGTAGCAAACATAGCCCAGGGAAAGCGCAACCGAGCCGACGCCGAACAAAGTGACCAGCGCTTTCGGCATACGCCTGCCGAAGAGGCCGTTAATAACAAAGCCGGCGAGCGGGAAGATGGGGATCAGCCAAAGGTGCATGAATGTGTCCGCTACAGCTTCATCGTGTCGACTTCGTCGACTTGCAGAGTGCCGCGGTTTCTAAAGACAGCCAGAATGATTGCGAGTCCGACCGCGGCTTCGGCGGCCGCGATAACCATGACAAAGAAAGAGTAAATTTGACCATCGATGTGCTGAAGCTGATAAGAGAAGGTGATAAAAGTAAGATTGACGGCGTTGAGCATCAGCTCAATCGACAGGAACACGGTGATAACGTTCTTGCGGTAAATAAATCCGGCCACGCCGAGCGCAAAAAGAACCGCGCTCAGAAAAAGATACCAGGACAAGGGTACAGGCATCGGGGGAATCATGCTAATCGATCTCCTTTCGGGCGAGAATGACGGCTCCGACTATGGCGATAAGAACTACAACGGAAATCACTTCAAAAGGCAGCAGGTAAGTGGTGAACAGCAGGCGGCCGATGTTATAGGCGCTGCCTCCGACCCAGGTTCCGAACTGGACGGCGCGGAATGGCGGCAGCGCCGCTTTCGTAATGAACAGCAGAATACCCAGGAACGCCAGCACCAGCGGCAGACCGACGATCTGCGCGAACCACGATTTGCGGCTGGCTCTTTCGCGACCCATGTTCAGCAGCATAATCACGAAAATAAAGAGGACCATTACCGCACCGGCGTACACGAACATCTGCGCCATGGCCAGGAACTCGGCGCCCAACAGGAGATATAAGACCGCGAGCGCCCCCATCACTCCCACCAGCGATAAGGCGCTAGAAATAGGGTGCTTTTGAAGAATCATGTTCAGACCGGAGAGGATAGCAACAATCGCGCAGATGATAAACAGGATGGTGTCCATAATTCAACAGCCCTTAAATACCGCCACAAACAGCGCGGTAAGCAGAAGGTTAATCAGCGCGGCCGGAAACAAGAACGTCCAGGCAAAACGCATCAACTGGTCGTAGCGGAACCGCGGAAGCGTGCCGCGAACCCATATGTAAGCGAACAGCAAGGCCCCCACTTTGGCGCAGAACCACCACAGGGGGACGGTGACAAAGTGGAACTGCGGGACCGCCCAGATCGCCGCGAGCACCAGCATGGCCAGGCCAAAAACCGGGAAGGTCTTGCGGTCGCGGCTACGGGCCGGGTTCGCGGCGCCATAAAAGAAAACCAGAGCGGCGATAAAGAAACAAAACGTGGGGAAATAATCGCAGTACGGCCCCGGAAACAGAGGATGCCACGCGCCCAGGAACAGCAGCGTGGCGATGGCGGTAATAGTGATCATGTTCGCGTACTCGGCCATAAAGAAGCACGCAAATTTCATACTGCTGTATTCGGTGTGATAGCCGGCGACCAGTTCGTTCTCCGCCTCGGGCAGGTCGAAAGGTATGCGATTGGTCTCGGCAAAACCGGCGATCATATAAATAGCGAATCCAAAGACTTGCGGGAAGGGGCAGCGAAAGATATTCCAGTGGGGTATAAATCCCAGATAATATCCGGCCTGGGTGTCGGCGATGGCGCGGAAGCTCAAGTGGTTGGAGAGCAGCAAAGGCGCAACGATCGCCAGGGTCAGCGGCAGCTCGTAGCTGATCATCTGAGCGCTGCTGCGCATCCCGCCGAGCAAGGAGTATTTGTTATTGGAAGCCCAGCCGGCCAGCGCCACGCCATAGACGCTGACGCTCGAAATCGCGAGCACGAACAGAACGCCGACGGGCACATCGCCGATCTGCATGTAAGTGGTGGTGCCGAAAACCGTGATTTTCGGGCCGAAGGGGATCACCGAGATCGAGATCAGCGACAGCACGACGGCAACAAAAGGCGCGCCCAGATAAAATATCTTGCTAGCATAGGGCGGCACCAGGTCTTCTTTCGTGAGGAGCTTGAAGACGTCCGCGAGCGGCTGGAGCAGCCCGTGCGGACCCACACGCAACGGCCCGGTGCGGGTTTGAATATGTCCCAAAACTTTGCGCTCCACCCACTGTAAGTAGGCGAGGGCGGTCATGAAGATCGCGAAGACGATCACGATCTTGATTACGCTTACGACGTAATAATTCATCGTTCGCGGCTCACAAGTTCCACTTGCACGCTGCCTGCGAGCACTTGCGCCTGATGATGAGGATCCTGATACAACTCCCCTGGGGCTTCCAGCAGCGAATTGAGCATGGGTGAGTAGTGGCCAAGGGTTCCCGAAGTAAATAGTGTATTGCGCGCCGAGCGGATCAGCTCCGGCCGCGGCTCGAAGGCGACATGACCGTTGAGGGGCGCGGTTTCGAAGGCCCCGCCGCTGTCGATTACGGAGAGTGGAATGCCGTATCCGTGCACCGAATTCCGTATCTCCTGCAAAACGGGCTCCGGCTTGCCGTAGCCGAAATCCGCGCCCATTCCGCGCGCCAGCAAGGCAATCATTTCGAGATCCGCTTTGGCGCCCATCGTCTTACTCGCGCGCCTCAGCTTCTGCACCTGCCCGCAGACATTGGTCACGGTTCCGCTCTTTTCGTACGCCGAGGCCGCCGGCAGCACAACATCGGCACGTTTTGCCGTTTCTGTAAGGAACAAATCCTGAACCACCACGAAAGCGTTTTGCGAGGCCAGATCCTGACGCGAGAGCGGATTCGCTCCCACTACCCAGAGCGCATCGAGGTCCGGCGCCGCAAGTATTTCATCATAATTCAACCCCGGATCGAGACCTGCATCGCGCACGTTGTGGTAGCCGGGCAGCAGATCCGGCAGCAGGCCCATATCCGATGCGCCGCGCGAATTCGAGTAATCGACCAGGCACACATATTTCGCCGGAATATGGAGCGAATCGCCAAACTCCACCAAACGCCGCACGGAATCGCCTTTGATGGTGTCGCCGAAGATAATGGCGAGTTCCGGCTCCGCAGCCAGGCGCTCGCGCAAGGATTCGAGTGCCTCGAATTCCCTGCCCGGCTCCGAGCGCAGCGGGATTCCGTAGTTGTCTTCGCGAACCGAGCCTTGCGTAACGGTATAGACATGCGCGCCGTGATGGCGCCAGTTGGCGCGCAACTGCCAGGCGAGAAACGGTTGTTCCTGGGCGAGATCGCTGCCGATCACGAGCGCCGCCTTCATGTTGTAGAGATCGGAGGCCGAAGCCAGCGCGCCGGTTCTGCCGTGCAGCGCATCCATCAAGGCCGCGACATCGCCGGTCCGGTGATGATCGATGTTGGAGGTGCCCAGCACTTCGCGCGCAAACTTCTGCAGCAGGAAATTTTCTTCGTTGGTGGTGTGATTGGAGCCGATGATGCCGAATTTTCCATGCTTGGCGCGCAGCTCGGCAAATTTCTTTGTTACCGTCGAGAGCGCAACAGCCCAGGAGGCGGGCTTCAACTCGCCGTTGGTCCGCACCAGCGGAGTGGTCAGCCGACCTTCATTTTCGCTGTAATCGAACCCGTAGCGTCCCTTCACGCACAGGAACTCGCCGTTAATCCCGCTTTGATCGCGGTTATTGCCGCGGATAATATGGCCGTTGCGAACGCCCAGCGTCACTTTGCAGCCGTTCGAACAATGTCCGCAGATGGTGCCGACATGCTCCATTTCCCAGGGGCGGGTTTTGTAGCGGTAAGGCCCGCTGGTGAGCGCGCCGACCGGGCAGATATCGATGCAAAGTCCGCACTCGTCACAATCGAGATGATCGCCCTGGTTGGGAACGATTTCGGAGTTGGCGCCGCGATTGCCGATGCCGAGGGCGCCCACGCCGAGTCCTTCGCCGCAGACGCGCACGCAGCGGTAGCAGAGAATGCAGCGCGGCGAGTCGTAATACACCACCGGCGACCACTGCTTTTCGTCCACATGCAGCTTCGTATCTATTACGCGGCTTTCACCGGCGCCATAGCGGAATGCCATGTCCTGCAATTCGCACTCGCCGCCCTTATCGCAAACCGGGCAATCGAGCGGGTGATTCATCAGCAGAAATTCGAGCACGCCTTTGCGCGCACGCCGCACTACCTCGGAATCGGTTTTCACCACCATGCCTTCGGCGACCGGCACCGTACAGGCGGTCTGCGGCTTGGGAGTTTTTTCGACTTCGACCAGACACATGCGGCAGGCGCCCTGCAGCGCCAAGCCGTCGTAGTAGCAGAACGACGGCACGTCGATGCCCGACTGTTTGGCAGCGTTGATGATCAGCGTGCCTTTCGGAAACTGCACCTGCCGTCCGTCGATCGTGAGAGTGACAAGATCAGCCATAAAATTTCCAGTCCATTTCGCTTCCGGCCCGCGGTTACAGAGTCACGAGTTCGGGCCTTTCGGCCGCCGCCGGAGATTTTTTCAGATACGCTTCGAACTCGCCGCGGAACTTTTGCACGAACGCGGCGGTCGGCATGGCGGCCGCGTCGCCAAGGGCGCAAAACGTCCGCCCGAGCATGTTGGCCGAAAGCTCGTCCATCAGGTCGATATCCTCGACGCGGCCGCCGCCGGTGTGATACCGCTCCAGAATTTTCTTCAGCCAGTTGGTGCCTTCCCGGCAGGGAATACACCATCCGCAGCTCTCATGCGCGTAAAACTTCATCGTGCGCAGCGCAACCGCGACGATATCGGTATCTTCGTCGAGCACCACGAGGCCGCCCGAACCCGCCATGGATTTAATCTTGGCGAGCGAGTCGAAATCGAGCGGAAGATCCTGGCATTCTTCAGCCGTCAGCGACGGAGCAGACGCGCCTCCCGGAATAACAGCCTTGAGTTTCTTGCCGTTTCGCATGCCGCCGCAAACGTCGTTGATGAGCCGCATCATGGGGAAACCCATCGGCAGTTCGTAGACGCCCGGCTTATTCACGTGCCCGGAGACGCACATCAAGCGCGTGCCGCCGTTTTTCGGCGTGCCTAACGCAGCGAATGCCGCCGCGCCGTTGCGAAGGATCCACGGAATCGTGGAAAACGTCTCGGTATTGTTCAAGATGGTCGGCGATTGGAACGCGCCGACTACCGCCGGGAACGGCGGCTTCATGCGCGGGATACCGCGGCGGCCTTCGAGCGATTCGAGCAGCGCCGATTCCTCGCCGCATTCATAAGCGCCCGCGCCCGAATGCGTGTACAGATCGAAATCCCAGCCCGAGCCGAAAATATTTTTGCCCAGATATCCGCGCTCATACGCTTCGGTGATGGCGCGATCGACGATCTCGATCAGATAGCGATATTCGCCGCGGATAAAAATGTAGCCGCGATTCGACTTGATGGTCCAGCCCGCGATCAGCATGCCCTCGATCAACTGATGCGGATCGAACTCCATCAGCAGCCGATCCTTACAGGTGCCGGGCTCGCTCTCGTCCGAGTTGCAGATGATGTAGCTCGGCTTGCCGGTATTGCGGGGCACGAAACTCCACTTGGTGCCGGTAGGAAATCCGGCGCCGCCGCGGCCTCGTAAAGCGGACGCCTTCAACTCGTCGATGATCGCCTCCGGCGTCATCTCAAGCGCCTTGCGGATGGCTACATAACCGTCGGTAGCGAGATAGGTGTCGATGGACGTGGAATTGGGGATTTCGAAACGGAAGGAGACGATTTTGGTCTCGAGCGGACTCGGTTCGTTATAGCGCATCGGTAACCTACGCAGGACCTCCATAAGCGCCGTCGCGCAGCGCCTCTATTAACCGGTCGAAGCGTTCGGGGGTCACAAAGTGGTGAAAATCGTAATTGATCTGAATCGCCGGCGCCCAGGAGCACGCCCCCATGCACTCGACTTCTTCGAGCGAAATCAGGCCATCTTCGCTGACTTGCCGGTTACCCAGGCCAAGCGTCTCCTCCGCATGCCGGTACAGTTCCTCACCGCCCACGGCCTGGCAGGCGATATTGGTGCAAACCTGGACGTGATATTTGCCCAGCGATTTGCGATGGAGCATCGAATAATAACCGATGACCTGGTCCACTTGCAGCGTGGTTACACCGCAGCGCCGCGCCACTTCCTCCACCAGCTCCTGCGACACGCACCCGGTTTCGTCCTGTGCATAGATCAGCATGGGAACCACGGCCGATTGCTTGCGACCGGGAGGATAACTCGTAACGAGCTTGGCAAATCTCTCTTCGAGGGCGGGAGAAAAAGTCATAGCGCTAGCGGTCCACATCTCCCAGCACGAAATCCAAACTTCCCATAATGGCGATGGAATCGGCGATCAGAGCGCCTTCGAGCAGAGCGCCTAAGGCTTGCAGATTGCCGAAACTCGGCGTGCGCATATAAACGCGGTGGGGACGCGGCGTGCCGTCGCTGACGACGTAATATCCGAGTTCGCCGCGCGGCGACTCGACCACCGCAAACGTGGAGCCGGCCGGGACGCGGTAGCCCTCTGTGACGATCTTGAAGTGGTAGATGAGCGCCTCCATCTGCGTCTTCATCTTTTCCCGATCGGGCAGCACCACATGCGGCGCATCCGCCTGCCATGGCCCGGAGGGCATTCCCTCCAGCGCTTGCTTGACGATGCGAGTGCTCTGCCGCATCTCCTCCATGCGCACTTCGTAACGCCCGTAGACATCGTTCGAGATCCGCGTGGGGACTTCAAAATCGAATTTTTCGTAGCTCGAGTGCGGACAGCTCTTGCGAATGTCGGTTTTAATGCCCGCCGCGCGCAGCATGGGCCCCGTGATGCCCAGCTCGATCATGAGATCCACCGGCAAGCTGTTGCCGATGCCCTTGGTGCGGTTCATCCAGATGGGATTCGCGCTCAGCAGTTGCGCGTATTCTTCGACGCTTCGCGTGAGCCGGTCCGCAAGCCGCGTGACCATCTTGTGCCAGCCGCGTGGCGGCTCCAGCGCAAGTCCGCCCGGGCGGATGTAGCTGGTCATCATGCGCTGGCCCGAGAACGCTTCGAAAACCTTTAGAATCTCCTCGCGCTCGCGGAAGCAATAGAAATACACGCTCATCGCGCCGATATCGAGGGCGTGCGTTCCCAGCCAAACGAGATGGCTCGCGATGCGGCTCAGCTCGACGAGCATCACGCGCATCCATTGCGCCATCGGCGGGATCTCCAGATCGAGCAGGCGCTCAACGACCAGCGCATAACAGAAATTGTTCGAGAGGTTCGCCAGGTAATCGACGCGGTCGGTTAGCGGGACGACCTGCTGGTACTTCCTGGTCTCGCACTGCTTTTCGATCCCGGTGTGGAGATAGCCAACCTCGGGACGGGCGTTGATAATGATTTCGCCATCGAGTTCGAGCAAAACGCGCAGCACGCCGTGTGTGGACGTGTGCTGCGGCCCCATATTCAGGATCATGCGCCGCGGAGCGGTGGTGGCTTCTAATAACGGAGGAATTCCCGATGGATCCCGCGTTTCCAGCTCGTGCTCGGCATCGAGCGACAGAACGTGAGTTTCGCCTTCCTTCATGACTGCATCCTTATTCCCAGTTTGCGACGCGAAGGCTTCAACGAATGCTACTCCTCTCCATACGAATATTTATGCCCGTGCACCGGATAATCTTTCCGCAGCGGATACCCTTCCCAATCGGCAGGCATCATGATGCGCTCCAGGCCGGGATGATTGCGGAAGACCACGCCGAACAAGTCGAAAACTTCCCGCTCGTACCAGTTTGCACCGCACCAGACCGAAGTAACGGAATCGATTTCCTCGTCTTCGGCGGCGGGCACAATCAGCCGCAGACGCCTGTTGTTCCGGAAGGAGCGGAGGAAATAAACCACTTCGAAGCGGGGGTCGCGCGGCCACCAATCGACTCCGGTGACGCCGCTCAACTGCTCATAGCCACGGCTTTTCAGAACTCCGCATACCGCTACGAGGCGCTCCGACGCGATCACCAGTTCCACTTCGCCGTGCGGAACACGCGCGTCTACAACAGCGTCGGGAAGTTGTTCGTAAATGGCGAGAGCGTCCGGATCTTGCGCCACAGGCTCAGGCAGCACGCTCGCTCCTCCGGCTTTCGCGCTGCTCCCGCGACTCCTCGTCAACCGACCAGTCCAGAACGCCTTTCTTGTATACGTAAAAGAACCCGCCCAAAACCAGTGCGATAAACAGAAGCATTTCCCAAAACGCGAACAATCCCAAATCGCGATAGATGGTGGCCCACGGATACAGAAAAATCGCTTCGATATCGAACAGGATAAAGACCATCGCGACCAGGTAGAACTTTACCGAAAAACGCTCGCGAGCATTGCCGACCGGCTGCATGCCGGATTCGTAGGGCGTCGATTTCGCCGTATCCGGGACACGGTGGCCGAGAATCGCCGAGATTCCGATCATGCCGCCGGCAACCGCGATTGCAATCAATATCTGAATGAGAACGGGAAACCAGTAGTCCGCGTACGAGCCTGGCATATTTCTGATACCAGAGTAGCAACCGGAAAATTCATATAATTACGGCAGGGCGCATGGAAGGCAAACAGCCCTGCTCACGTGAGGAAAACCTCGCTTATCGATGTCATCGTCAACGGCGAACCGAGCCAAATCCCTTCCGGGCACTCGGTCGCGCAAGTTCTGGAGGATCTGGGAATCGCGCCCGAGCGCGTTGCGGTCGAGCTGAATGGAGCGATTGTGCGCAAACGGGATTGGCCGGCGGCTATTGTCCCGGGA
>JBOGMI010000300.1:0-14067 GCA_050746645.1 Bryobacteraceae bacterium
AGGAACATTACTATAACGCCAAGCACTCGAAATTGATCGATCTCGGTCTCAAGCCGCACTACCTTTCCGACTCGCTGCTGGATTCGCTGGTCAATATCGCCATCGAACACCGCGACCGCATCAACACCTCGATACTGCTGCCGCGGGTGAACTGGCGGGAATCGTCCAACCAGCGCCGCCACGCGCCCAAACGGCAGCTCCCTTTGGCCGCTGCTCAGTAAAGCGACAGAACCCCGGCCGTCAGGGAGCGGCCGCACCTCTGAGCGCTGCATCCTCCGCCGCGTAATCGAGCTGTTTGGGATCGATTGGGTCGGGCGGATGCGCGTGCTCCCATGCAATCGTTCGCTCAAGAGCGGTCGTGAACTCGACTGGTTCCTGAAAGCCCAACTCTTTGCGTATCCGGGTGCTGCTCATCTCCCAATGCTGTTCGTTTCGGGAAGGCATGCGCAGATGCGGCGGGATGGTGTCCTTTGAGAGCGGGATGACAGCGCCGTTCCAGTGCGCGATGCTGCCGATTTTTCGCACCCAGTCCGCTTCACATAAAGTCTCGCGGTCCGCGACATTGTAGATTCTCCCCGCCGCGCGATCCGAAATCGTCGCGAGCGCGATTGCGGCGGCGACGTTTTTTACATAGCCTCGCGATCCTCGCCATGCGGCGATGTCGTCCTGCAGCAAAATCGCCGCCCGCCTGTCGTCCATTCGCTTCAAATACGGAAAGAGCCGATGCAGCGGATCGCGAGGTCCATAAACCATTGGCAGCCGGAGCACGGTCCCCGGCAGGTCTGAATTGCCCATGACGGCACGCTCAACCGCGATCTTGTCGTAATCGGGTGTCACCCAAGGAAAGAGTGCCTTCAGTTGGGCGATGTTTTCCGGGGGATAGAATTTCGAGACGGTTCGGAGGTCCGATTCCTCTGTTAAGGGCACCGGCTGAAGGGGTCCCTGTTCCGCTCCATGGAGAATGCCGGCGGCGCGATACACATCCCCGCTGCTAATCGCGACCATTCGCGCCGTGACGCCACGAAAAACTTCCACAAGCTGTCTTGCCTGCTTCCCATCGCTGAGAACGAAATCGACAACGGCGTCAGGGCGGAACTGTCGAAATTCTCCGGCGCGTGACGGCAGATCGTTTCGGTCGCCGATGATCTCGTCAACGGCGATTGGAGGCCGGGTAATGCCCCTATGAAACACACAGATTTCATGTCCCAACCCGGCAAGCTCACGCAGCACCTGGCTGCCGATGAACCCGGTCGCCCCGATGAGGAGGATTCGCATAGTTGTAACTACTCCTCGCTACTTTCCGGCGCAAAATTGGCCCGGCAAGTCCCTCCCGGTCGGGGCTCAGACTATTACAGAATCGCGACCGGGAGGGAGCGGATCAGCCCTTTGCTGCCCCGCTCCTCGGCGTGATTTCAATCACTTCGAACTCCGGCAACTCGCGCGCATCTGCGGGGCGCAGCTCGGAGAATTTGCGCGCAGCCGGCAGTACCGTGCGCTGCATCGAGCCGACCGTCTGGTTGAAGGTCTCAACCGATTTTCCGATGGCGCTTCCGAGCCGCTCGAAATGGTCGCTCATAGTAAGGATACGGTTGTACAGATCGACTCCGGCGGCGCGCACTTTCTCCACATCTTCGGCGAGCGCCTGCTGCCGCCATCCGTGCGCCACCGCCAGCAGCAAGCTGATGAGCGTGGTCGGTGTGGCGAGGATCACGCGATTCTGAACCCCAAAGCTGAGCAGCTCGGGATCCTGCTCCAGTGCCGCGCTGAACAGCGATTCGAGCGGCAAAAACGCAACCACGAATTCGGGAGCGCAGGGAAGCCGCCGCCAATACGCCTTGTCGGCCAGAGATTTTACATGCTTGCGAACCTGCTCCGCGTGCAACGCCAGCAAGCGCGCCCGCTCGCCTTCGTCCTCAGCTTCGGCCGCCCGCAAATAGGCGTCGAGCGAAACTTTCGCGTCCACCACAACATGGCATTCGTTCGGAAGGTGGACGATGAGATCCGGCCGCTGATTGGTGTCGCCGAAAAGCGTCTTCTGTTCGGCGAAGTCGCAATGCTCCAGCATGCCTGCGAATTCCACCGCCCGACGGAGCTGGATCTCGCCCCACTGCCCGCGCTGGCTCGGCGAGCGCAGCGCGTTCTTCAATTGATCCATCGATTGCCGCACCCGTTCCTGCATCTCCGTCAGCCCGCGCACCTGCGCCAGAACGCCTTCGTAGGCTCCCACGCGCGTCTTCTCCACCGCCTGCACCTGTTCCTCGAATCGCCGCAGCGACGCGCTCACAGGCTCGACAACGTGATGGATCTGCTCTCTGCTGCGATCCAGCAGCATTTGGCTGTTTTCCTGCAGCGCCTGCGAAGCCAGCGCACGGAACTTCTCTTCAAGCTGCTGCTGCGTTTGCGTAAGCAGCTTCCATTGCGTTTCGGCCAGCTCACGGTTCTTCGCGCTCTCCGCTTCCTGCTGGATCGCCCTCCGCTTCGCCTCTTCCATATCCCCGCGCAGACGCTCTGCTTCGGCTTTCCATTCCGCGGCATCGGCCCGCCAGCGCCGCGCTTCGCCGAATTCGTAAGCGCAAAAAGCCGCCGCTCCTACAAGCAAAGCGAAAAGTATCCCGGCCAGCAGGGTCATTTCCATTCAGTATCCCAGGCGCCTTGGCTGCAGAGTGATCACAATCGCCAGCTATCCGGCAACTGCCCGTGCAAGAGCCTCTCTGCGTTCAGCGCGCCCGCCGGCGTGTCTTCGTGCTTAAAAATTGCGTAGGTGCGGTAGCCGTTCGCCCGGTACTGGTTCACCCGATGGGCCAGGGTTGCCAAGTCGGATTCTGAATATTCCGGTTTTCGCAGCCGCAGGTAAACGAAATCCGCCGTCAACACGTAGGGTGTCTCAAACGTTTCGCTTTCCGCCAGGCAAAGCCCCACGTTCCATCGGCGCAACACCTCGTAGGTGGATTCGTCGAACCAGGTTGCATTGCGAAACTCGAACGCGCTCGGAGAGCTGCGCGGCAGAAGGCTGACAAATTGTTCGAGAACTTCGTTATCGGCGCGGAAGGAGGGCGGAAGCTGGAATAAAATCGGTCCCAGCCGGTTCTGCGCACGCAGCAGCTCCAGCGATTCGAGAAAATAGCGGGTAAATTCCCGCGCCTCGCGCAGCTTCAGCACGTGCGTGATCTTCATGTGCGCTTTGGGCAGGAACATGAAATGGTCGGGCGTTTGGTCCAGCCATTTTTGAAAAGTTGCCGCCGAAGCGATCCGGCGGTACGTATAGTTCACCTCGACGGCGTTCAGGCGCGTCGCATAGTGCGACAGGAATTTCGTGCTGGGAAGGCGCTCGGGATAAAACGCCGGCTTCCAGCTTGTGTAGGAAAAGCCCGAAGTGCCGCAATAGAGCTCGGCGTTAGGCACGATTCATAGCCCCGAGTACCAGTCGTACCCTTCGTCGGCCCAGTAATCGTCCGGCTTGGTATCGGTGTATTGAATCAGGCCGATGCGCTTGATGCTCTTGATGCCGTATTTGACCGGAATAATGAGCCGCAGCGGCGCGCCATGATCGGGTGTGAGCGGTTTCCAATCCTTCTCGTAGGCTAGCAGCGTTTGCGGATGCATGGCGCTCTTCATGTCCAGACCCACATAATATTCTGCGTCCGGAGTTTCCATGTAGACGTATTTCGGATGCAAGCCGGGGCGCAGATACTTCCGGGTGAAGTCCGAGAATCGCGCGCCGCCCCATTGGACGACGGTGCTCCAGCCCTCGATGCAGCAAAAGCGCGGGATCATCGTTACCTTGGGCAGCGCCTTCACGTCCGCCAGCGTCACTGCAAGCGGCGCGTCGTCGGCCGACTGAACCTGGAGCCGCCAGTCGCCGATCTCGCTCTGAAGTCCGAGATTCCCGTTCGGCTTTAGATAGCGCACCTGGTTCGGCGAGTAGGTGGGCATTAAGCGGGCGTCGCTGAAAAACGCTTGGTTCAGCCGGCCGTTGAAGTTCAGCATGCGGCGCTGTGCCGAAGGGGCGCCCCCGGCATCGCCCGCGTTCACAAGCTTGTATCCCCCAAAGCCCGCGGCGGCAGCCAGCCCGCCGATCAGAAAACTGCGCCGTGTCCGCCGCCGCAGTTCCCGTTTGACGCGGGCATCGGAGAGCACGATTTCGCGCTGCCGGTCATTCATCGCGTTTCACCAATTCGTATCCCATCAGCATGGCGCGCAAGTTGTTCCATCCCGCCCGAATCACTTGCAGTACATGAATCACAAAAAACGCGACATAGCCGATCGTCAGCACAAAATGAATCAGCCGCGCGGTTTGGTAGCCGCCGAAAGCCGCTGTTAGCCAGCCTAGTTGCACCGGCTTGTAAATCGCGAACCCGGTGAGCACGGAAAGCACGCCCATCAACACGATCGCCGAGTACGAGAGCTGCTGTGCCGCATTGTATTTCTCCTGCATGGGAAGCTCCCTGCGTAAGCCGGTCTCGTAAAGAAAGACGTACCACGCGTCGCGAAAAGCCGAAAGCGAACGCGGAACCAGAAACCGCCATTCGCCCGAAATCAGCGTATAGCCCACGTAGAGCACGCCGTTGATGACGAACAGCCACATGAAAAAGAAATGCAGCGCCATCCCGTTGGCAAGCCGGTAATCGATATTCATCGTCTTGTAGAACGCCTGCGGGAAAAAATGGAAGGGGCCGACGCGGTAAACGTCGTACGCCCAGTAGATCAGCAATCCACTCCAGATCATGATCCCCAGCAGCGGAAAATTGATCCAATGAAACCACCGGATAGCCGGGAGGTGCTTAAGCCTCAACTTTTGCATGTGTGCCCCGAAATAACAGAAGCCGCTTCCCCAGCCTAAACGACCTCAATTCCAGATTAATCGTTCAGGCTTGGGCCAAACGGTTCCTCGCCGGGGCCGGCGGACGGCACACTCTAGCGCGGTCCATTCAATAACCGCTCAAACCACTGCTCCATGCCTGCGCCGGTTTTGGCGGAAACAGCGATCGTTTCCATCCCCGGGCGAACGGCTTCGATGTTGTGCCGCGCTGCCTCCCAATCGAATTCGACGGCCTCCGCCAAGTCGGTTTTGGTGATCACCGCGAGATCCGCGGTATTGAAAATCGTCGGATACTTCAGCGGTTTGTCTTCGCCTTCCGTAACCGACATCAGCACTGCTCGCAGGTCCTCGCCGAGGTCGTAGCTCGAAGGGCAGACCAGATTGCCCACGTTCTCGATGAATAGAAAATCCAATTCGTCGAGCTTCCAATCTCCAAGCGCCTTTTCCACCATCTCCGCATCCAGATGGCAAATCGTGCCCGTAACAATCTGCCGCACCGGAGCCAGAGTGCGCGCCAGCCGCGCCGCATCGTTATCGGTGGCCAAGTCTCCCACCAACGCGGCGACACGGGCCTTCGCCCTCAGCGAGGAAAGCGTCTTTTCGAGAAAAGCTGTCTTGCCCGATCCGGGACTTGATACAAGACTGACCACGCACACGCCCGCCGCGCGAAAACGGCTCCGCAGTTCGCGCGCTAGCAGGTCATTGCGCTTGAGAACATTCTGCCGGACTTCAACCAGCCGCGGTTGCGTGCTCATCGCTCAACTCCAAAGCAAATAATTCCAATTCCTTTCCGCGCCGTACGTCCGCGCTCGGCGTGTCGCAAACCGCGCAGCATAACCGCTGGATCGAAGCGGCAGGCTGCTCTTGACGGCATTGCGGGCAATAAAGGATGATCGGGATCTCCTCGATTTCGAGTTTCGAACCTTCCAGCGGCGTGCCCGCACACGCAACTTCATAAGAGAAGAGCAGCGCCTCTTTCATCACGCCCGAAAGCGGCCCGAGTTTCAGATGAACCGCACACACTTCTGCGCCGTCCCGCCGCGCAATCTCTTCTTCCACTCCTTCAATAATGCTCAAGGCAATCGAAAGTTCGTGCATTTACATACATTCGATCTTGAGATAGCGCTTCAGGTCCGCCCAATTCAGCGCAACGGACGCAGCTACAGCTACCGCCACGGCGATGCTTGCAATTTTAAGCACATTCATGCGAATAGACCTCCGTTTCTCTTGTAAACTCCCCGACTAATTGTTGGATCGACTGAACCGCCGGCTCGACCGCCGCCGCCACAGGCTCGCTTAGCCCTATATAGCCGCTCTCGTCGCGATCCAAAACCAACGGTTCGCAGCCAACCAGCAACACGTTCCGAAATTGGGCGCCCATGCTTTTCGCCAGCGCCAGCACCCGAACCGGATCCAGGCTGTGCGCATTTGCCGGCGATACTTCGGGCATATCGTCCGGATCGATTTCGATCGTGTAGAGCGTGCCGGGCGCGCCGCCGCGAGCCGTTGCATCCACCAGGACGATGCATTCATATTCTTCCAGCAGCGCAAAGGCGAGATCCATGCCCCGGATGCCCGCATCCATAAGGCGCACGTTTTCGGGGAACTCCAGCTTCGCCAGCTTGCGCGCCACTTCGACGCCAAAAGCGTCGTCTCCTTGAAAGATATTGCCGATACCGGCGATGAGCACCGAGCGCTTCATGCCAAGATTGGCTCCACTTCTTCGGCGGAAAAAAAGAACCGATGCCCTGCTTGCCGCATCTCGCCCAAGTCTCTGCCCGGATCGTCTTCGATCACTACGGCGAAATGCAGCTTGCCTTCAAAGTCTTCCTCCACCGCTTCGATAATCGCGATCTTTCCCTCCAGCAGCGTGTCGAAGATATCGGCGCGCTTCTTCGGCCACAGCCGGACGCGATCCCCTTTCCTCGGTTGCGATCCGGTTTGTATTCTGCCGTGCAGTTGCAGCAAATGCTCCGGATTCGCTTCCAAATCCTCCAGAATGCGCCGGGCGCGCTCGTCCGTCCGCCGTATCTCTTCTTTTTCCTCGTCGCTCAGAGTGAGAATCCGCAGGCTCAGGATTTCGTCGATCTCCGTCGCGTCGAACAAATCGTTCTGGCTTTCGGGCGCCACCTGCGGGTAGTCGCACAGAATGATCGGCGAGCCGAGCATGGTGTCGCGCGTGCTGGGATCGCCTACCAGCACCGGCCAGACGCCGATGTTCTCGCAGGCATCAACGGCTTCGCGAAACTCCTCCGGCGGATCGGTCTGCGAAACAAATGCTCCCTTCCGAATCTGAAGCACCGCATGCGCCGACGCCAGCGAGTGCGGCAGCACTTCGTCCCGAATCTCACTCCGGCAATTAGACGTGTTCCTCACCCGCACCGTTATCCGCAGGGAGGACAGGCTTAAGCCCGCTCGGAGTTTTAGCTCCACCTCTCCACCGGCAAACTCTTTTACGCGCTCCCCTACCGAATCGATCTTCACCTCTTCTTCGGTCGCTTCTTGCCGCCCATCTCTTTCTCGCAACCGCAAAAACCGAACCGACACGTCGATAGCCGCGCCTTCGCCAATCGCCACACACTCCATCTGAAAATACGAACGATCCGATCCCTTTTGCGCCGCCGCCCACGCCGGCGGATATAGCACGCCGAAATTCCAGCGCTGCCGGTTCTTCAGCGCCGATCGCCGATACGGATACAGCAGATAGCCTTCGTAAAGCACTGCTCGCGCGATCTTGTCCACCATTGCGGAACTCATGATGGCCGGTAATCCCTCACGACAGCCGCCAGCATATGCTGGATCGTCTCTTCAAAAGTCCCAAATCCCTCGCTCATTTTGAAGCGGTACAACTCGTCAAAGACATCTCGCCGCAAATGCAGGTATGCCGCATTCGGATAATGCAGATCCATCAAGTCCTTCCACACCCGGACTGGCAGGCGAAAGCGAGCCTCTTTTTCCCACGAGATCGGCGCCGCTTGCAGCGCGCCTTCCGAATCGAAAAACACCGAACCGCTGAACAGAAACGTGAGTGGCACTTCACCATCCGCGACAACGTGGAAGTACTTGGCAGTCGCCGTGCTGAAGTCGTAGGGGCAAGGAACGGCGATGGGACAGATCGTGATGCCTGAAAATGCGGGCACATTGAGCGAGAGATTCGCCCAGGTCAGAGGCCGCAGCGTGTCTCCCCAGCGGCTCGGGTCGTCGAACAGTTCACGCAAAAGCTCTTGCTCGGCAGGGCTGTAGCGCCGCCGCGCTACCTCTATATGAATTTGGCAGCGCAGCAATACCGCTTGGATCAATTGTTCCGGCAGCCGGTTCGTAACCCGCATCTCGAATCCGAGCGCCGGATTGATCATGTCGCGCACCGGACTGGCGGAGAGAATCTCAAACGAAAGATCCGGCATACGAGCGTTCCTTTAGGCTGTCGAAGAATTCGCGAATTCGCTTCCAGCCTTCCTCTCCGCCGGAGAATCCGCGCCAGTATTTGCGTACCAGGCCCGTGAGCCGGTAACATTCGTCGATGGGCGCCCAAAAATATTCGCGCGCGCCATTCATCCGGTTGATCAACAGCGCTTCAATATCCGCGGTCATCTTTCGAAGCTCCGGGTTATCGCGGACAATTTCTTCCCAGCATTCCTCATCCAGCGCCGCTTCGGTTGGCCCGGCGGGGCTTGGATAAACGGCAAGCATTTGGTTCGAGGCGCTGGATCGGAAAAGGAAAGCCAGGCCGATCGGAATCGCGAGGCTGTTCCAGGCCTGGTCCGACAGCCGGAAATCGTTCCAGCACCTAATATCGCGAGGCACGCGCCGGTATTGCGTCTCGCCGCCGCTTGCGAACAGAATCGCGCACGCATCGCAGGTGCAAATCAGCCGCCGTTCGCGCGGCTCGACCAGATGCTGGTGCGGTTCGCCGACCGGCGCCGAGCAGAGCTCACAGTGCTCGTGTTCGCGGTGCCCCCTCCCTGACGGTCGGGGTTCTGACAGGCCTGGCACACCGCTCCCTTGCGGTTGCGGCTCTGTAAATTGAATATGCGAAGGCGCTGACGGAGCCGCGACCGCAAGGGAGCGGTCCTGACGAACTTCGGCTAGCTGCGAAAGCGGCACAAAGTTAGCCGGCACCGGTTCTTTGACGCCTTCGATCGTTACGCTGCCGATCTCCGGTGCCGCCTGAAAGATCGCGTTCTCGATACTCTCTCTGACCGCTGCTAGCGACCACGTTTGTCCCGAATCGAAATGTAATCTTACTTCTTCGCCTTCAATCGAGGTTAGCGACAATTTCGCTCCCAGCGACGAAAACATATCCTGGAGTTTTCCAACCGCGCGGCGGATCCGCGTTTCCAAGCTGTCCGGGTGCAGATCGTGCAGCAGCAGCAAGCTACTCACCAGCTCGTCCGCCGCGATGCGATCGACGGTCTCTTTCCCCGCAATCTCCAGGAGCCGTTCCAATGCGGCCGCATGAAACTCCAGCGCCGCCTTTAGGAGATCGACAGCCACGCCGCGCGCTTCCGGATCGGAAATCGATTCCGTCTGGCGCACAAGGTTTTCGATTTTTTCGGCGGACATCAGACGATTCGCTTGAGCTTACGGTGGCGGCATGTGCGGCATCCGTCGGTCTATCGGGCCGCGCGCTTTCGGATTGATGCTGGTTGAGTCCCGCGCGGTGCGCGTTCCGGTTTCTCTTCCCGGCTCGGGCCCTTTTCTGGAGACCGTTTCCTCGCCCCTGCTGGTGCCGTCGGTATGCGACGAGATTTTCGATTTCTCCGTGTGTGGCATAGAACCTCCTCCTACGAATGCGCTCCGAACATGGACGAATGCTCCGTCTTCAAAACCTTCCCGTTACCAAGATACATATGAACGCCGCAGGGCAGGCAGGGATCGAAGCTGCGGACCGCGCGCATAATATCGATGCCCTTGAAGTTATCCGGCCCGTTCTCTTCGAAAATGGGCGTGTTCTGAATCGCATCTTCGTACGGTCCGGGTGTCCCGTAGGAGTCGCGCGGGCTTGCGTTCCACGGAGTGGGAGGATACGGATGATAATTCGCGATCTTTCTGTCTCGAATCACCACGTGATGCGACAGCACGCCCCGAACCGCCTCATGAAAGCCGCAGCCGATCGCTTCTTCGGGAACCTTGAATTCCGCCCACGTCTTGGTATTCCCGGTACGTACGCAGTGCAGCGCTTTCTCGGCAAAGTACAGCGCCGCCGCCGCCGCATAAGCCTGAAAGTAAGTGCGCGCGCGGTCGCGTTCGATGGCATTGCTCCACTTTGGGATCTTCCATTCCAGCTCGGTTTCCGGCAGCAGCGCCGTCTTCGGCAGGTTGATCTTGACGCTGCTTCCGGTCGATTGAATGTATCCGATATCAACCAGCTTGTTCAGCGCCGTGGCCCACAGCCGGGGCAGCGGTCCGCCTCCCGTATCGAGCGCCAGATGCTCGCCGGTGCGCTTATCCAGCCAGCGCGGCGACATCACCCATGTGTACTTACCTTTGAAATCGCGCCGCTGCGGTTTCGGCAGCGTCGTCTGGTTCCAGGGATGTCGACTGTCGATCTGATTACCCAGCGGATCGGTTTTGACGAACGCCTCGCCGCCGGGCTCCCAATCCTCGTAAAACGAGCTGCCTAGCAGGATGCGCATATTCAGGTTGATGTCCACCAGATCGTTGGTCACCACCTCGCCGTCTACAATCACGCTCGGCGTCACATACATCGCCCGGCCCCAGCGCGACATGTTTTCGTACTTGTAATCGCATTGGGCCGGATCGTTGAAAGCACCCCAGCAGCCCATCATGATGCGCCGCCGCCCGACTTCTTCGTATCCGGGCAGTGCGTCGTAAAAGAAATCGAACAGGTCGTCGTGCATCGGAACGGCCTTCTTCATGTACTCGACGTATTTCATCAGTCGCACTAGGTAATCGGTAAAGAGCTGGTGCGTGGGCACCGTCCCGACGCCGCCCGGATAAAGCGTCGAAGGGTGTACGTGCCGGCCTTCCATCAGGCAGAACATCTCGCGCGTCAGGCGGCTCATCGCCAGCGCTTCGCGATAGTATTCGCCCGTGAACGGATTCAGCGCACGCATAATATCGGCAATCATGCGGTAGCCGTGTTTCGAGGCGTTCGGGCACGAAGTGGTTTCGGCCTTGGCAAACACGCTGGGATTGGTCTGCTTGACCATCGCCTCGCAGAAATCCACGCCGACCAGATTGTCTTGATACAGATTGTGGTCGAACATGTACTCCGCCGCTTCGCCCAAATTGAGAATCCATTCCCCCATCTCCGGCGTTTTCATGCCGCAGGCCATATTAGCTGCATAAATCGCACAGGTGGCATGGTTATCGCCGCAGATGCCGCAAATCCGCGAAGTAATAAACGGAGCGTCGCGCGGATCTTTCCCTTGCATGAAAATGCTGTAGCCGCGGAAGATCGAGGAAGTGCTGTAACATTCGGCCACCTGCTTATTGTCGAAATCGATCTTGGTGAAGATCCCGAGGCTCCCGACGATCCGGGTGATCGGATCCCAGTTCATCTCGACAAGATTTCTGTCTTTCTTTTGCTCGCCGATGGAAGGTTCTGCTAGTGTTGCCATGTCAATTACTCTAATAAGTTGTCGGTTGATAGCCGGTAGTGAGCCTCGGGCCGGAATGCCGCCACTTTGGCTCCTTGTTACCTGTTTTGTTGGTAAGGGATCGCATCGCCCGGATCATCCGTCCATAGCTGGCGACCACAGTCGAGGACAGCTTTCCGCCGGGAGGCTGGTCCATAAACGGCATGAATTTATCCGGGAAACCCGGCATGGTGCAGCCGATGCAAATCCCGCCCACGTTCGGGCAGCCGCCGATGCCGCGCATCCAGCCGCGTTTGGTGACGTTGCAGTTGACCACCGGGCCCCAGCAGCCGATCTTCACCAGACATTTGGGCGAACCGTATTCGTGCGCGAAGTCGCCCTGCTCGTAATATCCGGCGCGGTCGCAGCCTTCATGGACGGTTTTGCCGAAAAGCCAGGTGGGGCGTAACTGTTCGTCCAGCGGAATGATGGGTGAAAGGCCCGCCGCCTGGTAAAGCAGATACAGCACGGTTTCCATCATGTTGTCCGGCTGCACCGGGCAGCCCGGCACGTTCACCACCGGCAGCCCGCCGGCCGATAAGAACGATTTTCCGAGATAATCCGTCAGCCCCATCGCGCCGGTTGGATTGCCGGCCATGGCATGAATGCCGCCGTAAGTGGCGCAGGTGCCGCAGGCGATGACGCCCCAGGCTTTCGGCGCCAGCCGGTCGATCCATTCGCAGGTGGTGATGGGCTGGCCGGTGTTGTGGTCGGTGCCTTGCGCGGCCCAGTATCCTTCACTCTTAATGCGCTCGTTAGGTATGGATCCCTCGACCACCAGCACGAAGGGGTCGAGCTGCCCTTTCTCAGCCTGATAGAAATACTTCATGAAGTCGTCGCCGACTTCCACCGCCAGCACCGGATTGTGCAGATGCACCTTCGGCAGCCCGGGAATCGCGCCGAGCAGAACGTCTTCGATGCTCGGCTGCTCGGCGTTGGTGACGGAGATCGTGTCTCCGTCGCAACTGAGCCCCGCCGTGATCCAGATGATGTGAACGTCGGTGACTGCGGAGCGCGGGGTGGTCGCCGCCATATTGATTAGTTCCTCCCGAATTACGACCAGCCATGTGACGCAAGGCGAAACGATGCGTTACGCGACAGCTTGCAACCAATCACGGATTGCCCGGGGAGCGGCGCGTGCTCAGGAAGTATTGCTAGTACTACGGGGGCCAGGGATCGAGTTTCCGGCAAGACACTCCGCTCGAAAAACCGGGAGCAGATAATAGACGTTCATGAAGAGCTTGGTATCTGTCTTGCTGTTTGCAGCCACCGTCGCGGCCGCGCCGATGCCCCGGATTGTCCACCGCGGCAACAAGTACTCACTGCTGGTGAATGGAAAACCGTACATTGTCTTGGGCGCGCAGGTGATGAACTCCAGCGGATGGCCATCGCAATTCGAGAAACTGCTGCCGGGCGCGGAAGCGATGCACCTGAATACCATCGAGGTTCCGGTCTATTGGGAAAACGTGGAGCCGCGGGAAGGGCAGTTCCACTTCGGCACCGTCGACAGCATCGTCCGCCTCGCACGCGAGCACAATTTTCGCCTGGTCTTGCTATGGTTCGGCACCTGGAAGAACGGCACCATGGATTATGCGCCGGCCTGGGTAAAAGCGGATACGAAGCGCTTTCCTCGCATGATCGACGATGGCGGCCATCCGGTTCGCGTGCTGTCTCCGCTAAGCGAGGCGAATATGAATGCCGACCGGAACGCCTATGCGCACTTGATGGCGCATTTGAAGGAAATAGATGGCGGCCAGCACACGGTGATCCTGGTTCAGGTGGAAAACGAGACCGGGTCGCTATTTACCGATCGCGATTATTCGCCGGAGGGCAACCAGAAGTTTGCCGGTCCCGTGCCTTCGGATCTCGTGCAAAAGCTGCACAAGCAGCCGGGAACCTGGACGGAGGTTTTTGGCCCGCAAGCGAATGAGGCATTTTCGGCCTACTATGTTTCGCGGTACGTCAATGCCGTCGCCGAGGCAGGGAAGAAAGAGTACCCTCTGCCGGCTTATGCGAATGTATGGCTGCGCAAGCAAAAGAATTTTATGCGGCCCGGCGAAGCGTACCCGAGCGGCGGGGCGACGCTCAACATGCTGGATATCTGGAAGGCGGAAACGCCGGCGCTCGATGCGATTGCGCCCGATAACTATGTGCTCGACTATGTGAACTACCGGAGAGTGCTGGCCGGCTACCATCGCAAAGATAATCCCCTGCTGGTGCCTGAGACAGGAGGCCCGCGCTTTGCCTCGAACATTTTTTACGCGCTGGGCGATTACGGCGCGCTGGGATATGCGCCCTTCGGGCTGGACGCCATGGTGGAAGGCAACAAGGTCGCGGATATTGCGAAGGAGTACGCAAACGATTGCCGTCTGCTGGAGTCCGCGATTCCGCTCATTGCAAAACTCGAAGGCACGGGCAAGCTGCATTCGGCCGTCGAGGAGCAGTATTTGACCGGCCGGCTGATTCACTCTTCTAAATTCGACGTATTGGTGCAATTTGGACATTTGCACCCCGAGTACGGCGGTATTTTCGGAACCCAGACTCCGAAGATGTCCGGCCGCGCCCTGGTAGCGGAACTGGCGCCGAACGAGTTTGTCCTCATCGGGTTCGACGCGACCGTGCGGTTCCGGCCCGTGCGGGGCAGCA
>JBOGMI010000301.1:0-1088 GCA_050746645.1 Bryobacteraceae bacterium
CACAACTCGAAGCCATCCAAACCGGCAGCACCTATGCGGCGTTTTTGCGGCAGCACCAGGACGTAGCGAAGCAGCTTGCCGCCGCCCACGCCGAGGCCGCCGCCCGGCGCTTCCGGGTACGTTCCGCCGCCCCCGAGGAGCCCAAACCGCGCTTCAAAGATCTGCCCGAGACCGTTACTTGGCGGAGAACCGCGCCTTCCGAACCCGGCCGTTTCGAAATCCGCTACGACGACGGCGAAGACCTGATGTGGCAGTTGGCCGAGTTTTTCCGAGTCGCGGGCGCCAACCGCGAAGAGTTTTTCGCCGGCACCGAGCCTTCCCATGGCCTTTCCCGCTAGCGCCGCTTCCCTGCCCCGCCCGGAGCCGTTCGACGGCCCGCTCGATCTGCTGCTCGACGAAGTGCGCCGGCAAAACGTCGCCATCGAACGGGTTGCCATGGCCCCGCTCGTCGCGCGCTTTTTCGAGTACTTTCGCAGTGCCGCCGCCGGAAACCTGAACCTCGGCATCGAGTGGCTGTACACGGCAGCGGTGCTGATCCTCTGGAAATCGCGCGCGCTGCTGCCGCCCGAACCGGACGCCGGACCTCCGGCAGATCCGGTCCGCGACCAGATCGTCGAGCAATTGCTCGCACACTGTCAGCGGCTGGCCGGCGAACTCGCCCAGCGCCAGGCGGCCGCAGCGGAGCGACTCTCGCGAGCTTCGGACGGGGAATTTAGAAAGGAACCGGCCAGGGAGGGACCGGAAGAAGCCCCGTTTGTCAGCCTCTGGGACCTGCTGCAGCAGGCGCGCGAGCTGGCTGTTTGGGTCCGCGAGCACCGCCAGGCGCGCCGCTCTTTCCGCCGCAGCTTCGACGTATCCTCGGACAACGTGACGGTCGCGCAGATGGCCGCATATCTGCGCACCCAGCTCGCCCCCGGTGCCAAACTCGATGGCACTTCCCTGCTCCAGACTCAGCCCTCCGCCGACCGGCGCTCCTGCTTGTTTTTAGGCATGCTCGAACTCGCGCGCGATCGCGCGCTCGAAATCGAGCAGCAGGAGGAATTCGGGACGATCTGGGTGTCGGCTCGGGTCGCCGCCGCAAATGCTTA
>JBOGMI010000302.1:0-3274 GCA_050746645.1 Bryobacteraceae bacterium
GGCAGCTGGCCTCTGTCAGCAACTCCGGAGTCATGGTCAGGTAGCACTGTGTCGAGTGCAGGTCGACATGGCCAAGATATGTGGAGAGGGCCGGCAGAAGGACCTGCACGTTCGCACCTGTCTTGTACCATTCGGTCAGTCTGTGGACCGCGAACGTGTGCCGCAGGTCATGAAGCCGGGGCTGACGAGAACTCGCATCACTGCGGCGAACTCCCGCCACGGTGCACAGCCGACGGAAGTTGGCGTCTATCACCGAGTGCCCGAGGCGCTTGTGTTGCCTCGACTGGAAAAGGGGCCGGTAGTGCTGGTTCCACCTTCCCGGCGCGGCCACGTATTTCCGAAGGACCTGGACCACATCGCTGCCCATAGGAACAAGTCTTGATTTGTAGAACTTGGTCCCGCGGATGGTGATCACACCGTGATCGAGATCTGCGTCAGCCATGCGCAGTCTCAGCGCTTCACCCACCCTCACACCCGTTCCGTAGAGGAACAGCAGCAGGGTGCGAAGCGTAATTGCGGATGTCTGGCACGCCGTATGTCGCTGACAACTCGGCACTGCGTCCAACAACAGACGAAGCTCCCGACGGGAGTAGATATATGGAACGAAGGTCTGCGTGTACTTGGGAGCAGCAGACGGCATGGGAACAGCGCCCAGCTTTCCGCGGCACCGCCAGTACGCGAAGAAGTTCCGCAACACGCCATATTTCCGTCGCCAGGCTGCGGGTCCGGTTTGCGGAACGTCCAGGAACTGTTTCACCTCCGAAGGCGTGATCCCATGGAGATGTCTGCCGCTGTAACGACGAGAGAACGCGCGAAGTGCAATGGCGGGACCGTCGCACTTCTGGCCCATTGCCCGCCGGTGCAAAACATAGGTGTCGACCGCTGCCGTGAGCTTCATAGCAAATCTCCCAGATCGAAGTCAGCCACACGGCGCAGCTGTTGCAGGTGGACCTTGGCATAGATTCTGGTGGAGTTGAAGTCACGATGACCCAGCAGATCCCCGATTTCCTTCAGCGATGCTCCTTGTTCCAGCAAATGAGTGGCGCATGCGTGTCGCAAACAGTGCGGTCCGCGGCGCCGAGATCGGATGCCTGCCGCATCGATTCTTCTGCTCGTGATTTTCCAGAGGCTGCTGTATCCGATACCGCGGTACGGAGGCTTCAGCGTGAGAAACAGATTCCGGCATGAGGTTCGCGGACGTGCCTTCCGGATGTATTCCAGGATGGCTTCGCCCACCTCACGTTGCAGCGGATATTTCTGTATGCCTCCCCGTTTGGAGTGGTTCACCGTAAACATCTCCAACCGCCAGTCGAAATCGCTCAACAACAGGCGCGATATCTCCCCGCTGCGCAGCCCGTAAACAGCCAGGAGCAACAGCACAGCTCTGGCGCGTAGGGCGACGGCGCTGTTCCCCTTTACCCCTTCGAGCAGCCGCTGTACATCCTTCCATTGCGGTCCCTCGGGTAAGCCTTCATGTACATAGAGTGTGGGGGAAATGATCGCGCCCGCGATACCCGGCTTGCACCAACTGCGTTGTTCAGCGTAACGGAAGAAGGCCCGCAGCGCGTCAGCGTAACCGCGAGCCGACTTCCGACTCCACCCGCTGGTTCCCTTGAAGATCAGGAAGTCATCCACATCCCTGAGCCGCACGGTCGCCAGCGAACGACGCCGCTCGGAGACCCACTTCAGAAACTGCGCTGTTTTCACCTGGTGAGACCGCGCCGTAAGCGCAGCGTTCCCTCTCTCTTCCGTCCTCCATCGCGCAAACTCATCTACCTCGTTTGCGAATCGCGGGCGCGGAGCTGCAGGCTCCTTCAGCACGCCCGCGAAGCGCAACCACTTCTTCGCCACGTAAACGAAGAAGCTTGCCGAGTGCTTGCAGGAGCGAACGTTGGGATTCGAGCGCTGCTGCCGTATCCATCGCTGGGCAGCATTTTCGATTTCGTCGATCCTCACATCGCGCAATCGAGTCAGTCGCAACAAACGAATAACGTTCAACAACTGCCATGACACATTGCGCGCTGCCGCAAGGCTGGTGCCCTGCTGAAGCAGGTGCTCCAGAAAAACTTCTCGTTCCTTAAGTAGTGGGGCCTCTTCCTGACGGTCGGCATAAAACGTCCCTTCCATGCGCAACAGAGTTCTCAGCATTCATTGGGGTTCCTTTCCATCCCCCGGTCCATGCTAAGAACTCCAGGCCCGCTCCGACCGCTCCGTTATGTTGCCTTCAGACTCGCAGTACGCACTGTTCAAGCACCCGCTCCGCCCGATCACAACATAATCGGGAAGCCAACATAATCGCTGTTATGTTGAACATCACATAACAGCGATTATCTGCCGCTGTACCGGCAGAGCGCCATCCTGGAACGGGAGACGGGGCTGGAGATCGGCCGCGCGACGCTGGATGGATGGGTGATGCGGGTAGGTGAGTTATTCATCCCCGTTGCTGGAGCAGTGCGCCAGGAGTTACTCGCTGGCTCCTATATTCAGGCCGACGAAACGCCTGTGGATGTGCAGATGCACGACGGGCGCGGCAAAAACCACCAAGCTTGGCTGTGGCAGTACGGCAGCCCGGGAGCGAGCGTGGTGTTCGACTTCCGCTTGGGGCGCGGGCGCGAAGGACCCAGGCGGTTTCTGGGCCAGTTCGAAGGCATTCTGCAGAGCGACGGCTATGCCGCTTATGAAAACGTGGGCGGGCCGAAGATGGTGCATGCCTGTTGCTGGGCGCATGCGAGAAGAAAGTTTGTTGAAGCGCTGAAACTTCACCGGGAAGATCGTGCTGCGCTGGAGATGGTGCGGCGGATCGACGAGCTGTTTGCGATCGATGCCCAGGCGCGCGAACAGAGGCTCGATCACGCGGCACGCCATGCACTGCGCCTGGAGCGCACACGGCCCTTGCTGGATGCCATCAAGCAGCAGGCCGAAGCGGTGCGCGCCGCTGCTTTGCCTGCGAGCGCGCGGGGCAAAGCAGCCGGCTACACCCTCGCGCTCTGGTGCAAGCTCACGCGCTTTCTGGAATATCCCGAGCTGGAGCTCAGCAACAATCTGGCGGAAAACTCCATGCGCCCGCTGGTGATCGGCCGCAAGAACTGGATCCACGTAGGCAGCCAGCAGGCCGGGCCGAAGGTGGCTGCCATCTTATCCATTGTGGAAAGCTGCCGCCGCCTCAAGATCCCGATTCGCAACTACCTCGCTGCCGTGCTGCCCGGCTTGGCGGATTTTCCCGTACAGCGCATCAAAGAACGCACGCCCTCCGCCTGGGTAGCAGCGCCCCGGT
>JBOGMI010000303.1:0-1521 GCA_050746645.1 Bryobacteraceae bacterium
CCGCATAAATGGGTCGCATCCGCATCCTCTCCGACAATGTCGCCAACAAAATCGCGGCGGGAGAGGTGGTGGAGCGGCCCGCTTCCGTCGCCAAAGAACTGCTCGAAAACGCGCTCGATGCCGGCGCAACCGAGATCCGCCTCGACGCCGAACACGCCGGCCGCCGCCTCATCCGCATGCAAGACAATGGCTGCGGCATGCTGCGCGACGACGCGCTCCTCGCTTTTGAGCGCCACGCCACCAGCAAACTCAGCGATGTCAAGGATCTCCTCGCCATCGAGACGCTCGGCTTTCGCGGTGAAGCGCTGCCTTCCATCGCCTCGGTTTCGAGACTGATCCTCGAAACCCGCTCGCCTGATGAACAGACCGGAACCGCCATCGAATTCGCTGGAGGAAAGCTGTTACGCTGCGATGAAGTCGCCCGCCCGCCCGGCACCACCATCTCCGTTCAAGACTTGTTCTACAACGTCCCCGCCCGCAAGAAGTTCTTGCGCTCCGACCAGACCGAACTCGCCCATCTCGGCTCCCTCGTCACGCACTACAGCCTGGGTCACGCCAACAAGCGTTTCGAACTCTTCCACGAGGGCCGCGAATTGCTCGCCGTCACGCCCGTTACTACGCTGCGCGAGCGCGCCTTCCAGGTCTTCGGCGCCGAAATCGTCGAAGAACTCGCAACGCTGGGACCGAAGACATCTTCCTCCTTCGTACTCGAGGGCCTGATCTCCGGCCCCCACATCCAAAAACTCAACCGTAATTCCGTTTACTTATTCGTCAACGGACGCCTCATTCGCGACAAAGTCCTGCTGCACGCCATCACCGCGGCCTACTACAACCTGATGCCGCCCGGCTGCTATCCTTTCGCCCTGCTCTTTCTTAACTGCGACCCCGGCGAAGTAGACGTGAACGTCCATCCTTCAAAAACTGAAGTTCGCTTTCGCCAAAGCTCCGCCATCCACGATTTCGTCCGCGACTCGGTCCGCGAGTTGCTCATGGAAAGCCGCCCGGTCTCCAGCATCCCGCTCCCAACCTCGCCCGTTCCGGTGCCTGCTTACCGCCAACCTGCAATGCAGCGTGCCGCCGACCTTCCCTATTCCGAGTTCACGGCGGCCCTGATGGAGCAATCCGCTCCGCAGCCGGAATCGCCTCCCGCGGACCTCCCCGAAATCCGCGTACCTTCCATCCCTTCACCAAAACTGCCTTCCCGTATCCCCGACACCCACGGCGCGCTCGACCACCTTGCGGAAAACTGGGATCACGTCGATACGTTCGCCGCTCTCCCCGACCTTCGCCCGCTCGGCCAGATTCACGAAAGCTTCATCGTCGCCGCCGGCCGCGATGGCCTTTGGATCATCGACCAGCACGTCGCCCACGAACGCATCTTATTCGAGCAGGTTCTCCGCCGCCGCGCCGAGAACCGCCCCGAAATCCAGCGCCTGCTCATGCCGCTGGTTCTGCAGCTAACTCCGGCCCAGCAATTCGAATACGCGCGCATCGCCGATGAACTCAACGCGCACGGTTTTG
>JBOGMI010000304.1:0-5682 GCA_050746645.1 Bryobacteraceae bacterium
CGCGCCGGTTCTGCCACGTTCTTCCCCAAGGATGGCCGCCGATCACAATTTCGTGAGCGGACCAGCCGAGGCTTGCATGGCCCCATCCCCAGGGCGTAAAAGCGGCGCCGAGCGTAACTCGCGGACCGAGGCGGATGGCGGCGCCCACGGAAAAGCCGGGACGGGGCCGGACGAACACGACGTTCGGGTTGTAATACGGCACGTAAACATAACCGGGCGCTACCGGCAGGATCTGTATATTGTCGGGGCCGGCCACCTGGATCGACTGGTAAGGGCCGCTGCGGAGATATCCGTATTGATACGCCGTGCTCCGCATGGTTTGCACCGCATTCATGACTTCGGGCCGCTGCACCAGCACGGCGTCGCCCAATTGTTCGGTCCAAGCGATGTTCTCTGCCATGTATTCCAAGACCGCGGGGAACGGCAGCAGAGCGATGACGCTGGGGTCCCAGGGAAGCTGGTCCTGCTGAATGGCGGCGGCGAGTTGCGGGCCCTGCAAATAGCGGTGCTCGCTGGCCCAGGCGGCAGCCTGGGGAATCTGGTCCGCATAGCTTGAGGCGGTCAACACCTGAGCGAGCAGAGGATCGGGATAGAGCGCGATCACCGAGACCAGCCGCTCCAACTGCTGTGGCGATTGCAGCGGCGGGGGCGCATTGGCGCTTGGATATTGCGGCGGGGGAGCCGGATAGGGCTGAGGAGCAGCGGGATACTGGCCCTGCTGCGCCGGATACTGCTGCGGCGGCGGGTATTGCTGCGCGGGGGGATATTGCGGCGGGGGCGGATACTCCTGACCTTGCGCCCACAAGGGAGCTGCCGCGCAAGCCGCGGCCAAAATCGCTCCCAACATACTCGATCGAAAGACCTTCCTATTTACTTGCATCAAACTCTCCTTTTCGCCTCAAAATACCCGGCGTCTGTTATCTAGGACGCCGGCGACAGCCATTCGGATACGCAAGCAGCCGCGGCAGCCTGGTAACTCGTGCTATATGTGGGGGTTCCCCCATACGATTATGTCCGCAAGACGCGCCGTGCCCGCCTTAGCCCTGCTGGGTGTCCTCGCTTCCGCTCTCTGGGCGGCAAACAACCATAAGTCGCAGCGGGCGCTGGCTTCGGCAAACGCCAATGCGATGCCGATCGATCTGGATCGCGGCGCGGCCGGGCTTTCGCGCTGGCTGGCGGCGATTCGCACCCGTGCCAGCATTCTCCTGCTCACCGCACATCCCGACGACGAAGACGGCGGAATGCTGGCCTACGAATCGCGGGGCGCCGGCGCGCGCACGATCCTGCTCACGTTGACGCGCGGCGAAGGCGGGCAGAACGCCATGTCGGGCGATCTCTACGACGCGCTGGGCCTGATCCGCACCGAAGAGCTGCTGAAAGCCGACCGTTACTACGGCGTGCACCAATATTGGAGCAACGTCATCGACTACGGCTTTTCCAAAACGCGCGAGGAGGCGCTGCACAAGTGGGGGCACGAGCGCGTGCTGGCCGATGCGGTGCGCGTGGTTCGTATGACCAGGCCGCTTGTGGTGGCGTCCGTATTTATCGGCGGCCCGACCGACGGGCACGGCAATCATCAGGTCGCAGGCGAACTGGCCCAGGAAGTTTATGTTGCGGCGGGCGACCCGAACCGCTTCCCGGAGCAGATCCGCGAAGGCTTGCGGCCGTGGAAACCGCTGAAAGTTTATAACCGGGTTCCGTTCTTTAGAGCCACCAAAAAAGGAACGATTTACGACTACGCCACCGGCAAATACGTTCCGCTGCGCTTCTTCGATTACATCACCAAAACCTGGATCCATCACACGCCCTCGACCACCATCACGATTCCGGAAGGAACGCTGGACCCGGCTGTCGGTTTGACCTATGGACAGATGGCCGGCGAAGGCTGGGGTTTTCAGAAGAGCCAGAACGGCGGCGGAACGCTGCCGCAGCCCTCGTTTCGCTCCACGCCTTACCATCGCTTCGGATCGCGCGTCACGGCGCCTGCGAAAGAGAAATCCTTTTTTGATGGTATCGATGTTTCGCTGATGGGCATCGCCAAGCTTGCCGGCGGCGATCCAGCGTTTCTCGAAAGCGGCTTGCGGCGGATTTCGGATCTCGCGAACCAAGCCGCGGCCGAATACAAGCCGGGAAAGCCCGCTGCAATCGCCCCGGTGCTGGCGGATGGATTGAAGGCAGTGCGTTCGCTCTTAAAGCAGGTGCGCGCGAGCCATCTGGCCGAGCCCGGAAAGAGCAATACCGCCTTCGAGTTGGGCGTAAAAGAAAATCAGTTCGAGCATGCATTGGTTCTGGCGCTTGGTCTCTCTTTTGATCCCGCCGTGGCTCCGGCGCATCCGCCGCATGGATTTTTTCATCGCGAGGGAAGCACCTTTACCGCCGCGATTCCCGGCCAGTCGTTTGCGGTCGATGTACACATGATCGATCCGGGACCCGAAGCAACGGATATTCGGAAAGTGGAAGTGATTCCCTCCGACGGCAAGGCTTGGCAGATCCGGCGGAAAGGCGCGTCGCCGTCCGTGCTCGCGGCCGGCAAGGAGATGCGCGTGAAGTTCGCCGTCAGCGCTCCCAAAGACGCGGCGTTAACGAAGCCCTACTTCTCCCGCCCGAATCTGGAACAGCCTTATTACAATCTGGACGAACCGCAATACCGGAACCTGTCGTTCGGGCCGTATCCGCTGATCGCCAGAGTGGAGGCTAGCTATCATGGCGCGGATTTCACGCTCATGAAAGTCGTTCAGACGAGGCATCACGTAGATGGCGTCGGGACAGAAGAGCAGCCGCTGTACATGGCGCCCGCAATTTCGGTCTGGCTTTCGGCCAAGGCCGGAGCGGTGCCGCTCGACGCGAAATCGTTCCAGCTTTCCTGCACGCTGCGCAGCAACGTCATGGGAACCGCCAAAGGCAGCTTACACTTGCAGTTGCCGCAAGCTTGGCAATCGGCTCCCGGGAAATATCCGTTCTCGTTTTCGCACGATGGCGACACGCAAACCATCGCCTTCACAGTGACCCCGCACAACATCGCGCAGCAACACTACCCAATCAAGGCCACCGCCGAGTACAGCGGCAAGACATATACGCAAGGCTACCGGCTCGCCGGGTATCCGGGGCTGCGGCCGTATCCTTACTACCGCCCCGCTAGCTACGAGGCGGTCGGCGTGAACGTGAAGACCGCGCCGGGTTTGCGCGTGGGCTACTTCCCCGGGACGGGCGACGATTTGCCGCGCGCGCTCCAGGATCTGGGCGTAAGTCCTACCATTCTCTCGGCGGGCGATCTCGCAAGCGGCGATCTGTCCGGATATGATGCGATCGTTCTCGGGGTTCGAGCCTATGCGGTACGGCCCGAACTGCCCGCGGTGAACAGCCGTCTGCTGCAATACGTTCACAATGGCGGCGTACTGATCGTGCAATACAACTTGCAGAATTTCAACCGCAATTACGGGCCGTATCCGTTTACGCTGGGTTCGAATCCGCAGAAAGTGGTGGAGGAGACCGCGGCGGTGAAGATTCTCCAGCCGGAGAATCCGGTATTCGCCTGGCCGAACAAAATCAACACGGCGGATTTCCAAGGCTGGCAGGAAGAGCGCGGGCACGGATTCCTGGAGAAGTGGGACCCGCGCTATCAGGCGCTTCTCGAAACTCACGATCCTGGCCAGGCTCCGCAGCGCGGCGGATTATTGCTGGCGCATTACGGGCGCGGATTTTATGTTTATGATGCTTATGCGCTCTACCGGCAATTGCCGGCGGGAGTGCCGGGAGCTTATAGAATCCTTGCGAATCTGATCAGCATGGGGAAAAACCCGGGGCGGAAATGAAATTGGCGCTCTGCAGGAAGCTCACTTGATCAGCTTGAGGCGGCAAAAACAGCCGCTTCTGTAACCGGCAAAAAAATCCACCCCATCAACAGAGCGAGTACGCTGAAAGTAAACGAGGTGAAACTCCATGCTGTGCAACAAAATCGCTTGCCTTTCGTTTCTGACGCTTGTTTCCGCGGCGGCCTTAAGCGCCGCCACCGCTTTTCCCGACGCGGCCGTTGATATTCCTGCTGCCCCGAACCATACGAAGCAGACGGCGGTGCTCGCGGGCGGGTGTTTCTGGGGCATGCAAGGTCTGTTTGAACGCGTGAAAGGCGTCACCAACGTGGTCGCCGGCTATTCCGGCGGCGCCAAATCCACGGCGCATTACGAAATGGTCAGTACGGGGCGTACCGGCCATGCCGAATCGATCGAAATTACCTTCGATCCCTCGGTCATCACCTTTGGCCAACTGCTCAAGATTTATTTTTCGGTGGCGCAAAATCCGACCGAACTGAACCGGCAGGGACCGGATGTAGGAACGCAATATCGTTCCATCATTTTCTATAAGAACCGGGAGCAGAAGCGCGTGGCCGAAGCCTACATCAAGCAATTGGACGCGGCGCACGTCTTCGGCCGCCCCATCGTGACGCAGGTCGTCCCCTTCCACGCCTTCTACCGGGCGGAAGGCTATCACCAGCACTTTCTGGACCGCCATCCCGACAATTCCTACATCGTTTACAACGACCTTCCCAAGCTGCGAGCGTTGAAGAAAGAGTATCCGCAGTTCTGCAAGAGAAAATAGCCACGAATTCCGGCTTGCCACAATAGGAATTCATGAATCTTCGTAGCGCGGAACAGCGCCAAATTCCGCTGCTCGATCTAAGAGCGCAACATCGGACCATCCGCGATCAGGTGCTCGCGGCGCTCACGCGCGTGACCGAGTCCCAGCAGTTCATTCTGGGCGAGGAAGTGAGCGCGCTGGAGGCGGAAATTGCGGCGTATTGCGGCGCAAAATACGCTATCGGCTGCGGTTCCGGATCGGATGCGCTGCTGCTGGCTTTGATGGCGCTCGGGATCGGACCCGGCGACCAGGTTCTGACCACGCCGTATACGTTTTTCGCTACCGTGAGCGCCATTTCGCGAGTGGGAGCCACGCCGGTCCTGGCCGATATCAAGCCGGACACCTTCAACCTGGACCCGGAGCAAGCTTCCCAAGTTCTTTCGGCAAATCCCGGGGTGCGTGCGATGGTCCCGGTTCATCTGTTTGGCGCGTGTGCGGATATGGACGCCCTCCAATCGCTGGCGTGGCCAAGAGGAATTTTCGTTGTGGAAGACGCCGCGCAGGCCCTCGGAGCAGAATACAAAGGACGCCGCGCCGGCACCATCGGCGATCTTGCCTGCCTGAGTTTCTTCCCCAGCAAGAACCTGGGCGCTTTTGGCGAGGCGGGCATGCTCACCACAGGCAACGGCGAGCTGGCGCGGAAACTGAAGGCGCTGCGGGTCCATGGCGCCCGCGAAAAATATCGTCACGAATGGATTGGCATCAATTCGCGGCTGGATGCCATTCAAGCCGCAGTGCTGCGCGTCAAGCTGCCGTATCTTGATTTCTGGACCGAACGCCGCCGCCAAAACGCGGATCTGTATCGCCGTTTCATTAGCGACCTCGATATTCCGGTGCACGCCCCGCAGGCGAACACGTATCAAACGCGGCATATTTATAACCAATTTGTCATCCGCGCAGAGCGGCGCAACGAGTTACAAGCATACCTGAAAGCGCAGGGGATTGGAACCGAAATCTATTATCCGGTTCCTATGCACTTACAGAAGTGCTTTGCCGGGCTGGGATACAGAACCGGCGATTTTCCCGTCAGCGAGCGCCTCGCAAACG
>JBOGMI010000305.1:0-3053 GCA_050746645.1 Bryobacteraceae bacterium
CAGCAAGGCGCGACGGTCGAGCAACTGGTGAAAGCGCTGGGCGCGATCGGCTCGACCACGCGCGATGTGATCTCGATTCTGGAAAGTCTGCGCGCGGCTGGCGCTCTCGATGCCGAAATCGAAGTGATTTGATTGGAAACCATATGGACCCGATGACCGCAATTCCTTCCACGTCCTCGCTGCTGGGCCTGGACACTGCGGATTTAAAGCAGGGCTCGCGCGCCGCCAAGATTCACAAAGCCGCCGAGGATTTCGAAGCTCTGATGATCGGCGAAATGCTCAAGACCGCACGCGAAACAGGTTCCGAGGGCTGGATGGGCAGCGGCGATGGCGCGGCCAACAGCTCCGCCATGGGGTTGGGCGAAACTCAGCTTGCGCTGGCGATCGCGCGCGGCGGAGGGTTTGGCTTGGCGCAAATGATCGAAAAGCAGCTTGCTGGTCCCGGCGGCGCGGGCGCTGGCGATCAAAACAAGAACGCCAGTTCGGGAGCGCCTGAGGCCGGTTCGGCGAAGTAGTCTGCATAGGGGGTTTCCGCTTCGTGCATGGCCGCGACAGAAGCTTCTTCCGGCCCCGCTAGAAGCTGCGGCAAACCTTGTTTTTGTTCGGCAGCGGTATGCCAGGCTTGGAGCAGCGTTCCCAGCAGTTTCTCCACTTCTTCGAAGGCCGCGGCGCTCTTCTTCGTATGGCCTTCCATGAGTTTTTTCTGCATATAGTTGTAGAGCCGGGCGAGATTGCCGCTGATTTCGCCGCCCTTCCGGTGGTCGAGCGAGGTGGCCAGCTCGGTCAGAATATTGACCGCCTTGCTCACCGCTTTGGCCCGGCCCCAAATGTCTTCACTCCCCAGGCAGCGCCGGGCCTGCTGCGTAGCCTCCAGTGCTCCTTCGTATAGGGCCACCACCAGGCGAACCGGATCGCTGTCGCAGACGCTGCCCTCGACATAAGCCCGATAGGGATCGGCGTATTGATTCATGTCCATCTCCCGCAGTCCATATCGAGGTGAACCGGGTCGGTTTAGAGGCTCATAGCGAGTGCCGAAGAATCGCCCTTAAAGTCCGGACCTTATCGCCGATATGAGGGAGAGGAAGGGAGTCCCGCCCGCGCACCATGTTTTCGATCGTCGGAGTTGTGGTTGTATTTGGCGCCATTTTGACCGGGTATCTAATGGAGCATGGCACGATCGCGGTGCTGCTGCAACCTTCCGAGCTCATCATCATTGTCGGCGCCGCAACCGGCGCGCTGCTGATCGCCAATCCGCTTCCGGTGATCTTGAGCATTGCGAAAGGGATGAAAGGCGTATTCCTGCCCTCGCGCTACAGCAAGAAGTTATATCTGGAGACTCTGAAAATGCTGAACGATCTGTTCATGCGGGCGCGGAAAAACGGACTCACCAGCCTGGAGCCGGATGTGGAACAGCCCGAAACCAGCGAATTTTTTAAAAACTGCGCCAGCGTTTCCAAGGATCGCCGCGTGCTCGCCTTTATTTGCGACACGCTGCGCATGGCCATGACGGGCGCGATCGCGCATCACGAGCTGGACCAGATGATCGAGGTCGATCTGGAGGTGCAGCAAGCGGACCTGCACGCTCCCGTCGGCGCGCTCAACCACATCGCTGATTCGCTGCCGGGCTTCGGTATCGTCGCGGCGGTGCTGGGAGTGGTCGTGACCATGCAATCGCTGGGCGGAGCGCCTGCGCTGATCGGGCAAAAGGTCGCCGCCGCGCTGGTTGGAACCTTTCTCGGCATTCTGCTGTGTTACGGGCTTCTTTCTCCGCTGGCGGCCAACATGAGCAGCGTCAATCACCAGGAAGCGCACTACTACCATTGCTTGCATACCGGCCTGATCGCCTTCCTGCGCGGCTCCGCGCCCATTGTGGCCATCGAATTTTCCCGGCGCTCGATTCCCGCCGCCCTGCGCCCCGGCTTTCAGGAGATGGAAGACTACTGCCGCGGCCGGAAGACTGGCGAAGCGGCTGCTGAAGGCGAGGCGCAGCCGAATGAGGCGGCAGGGGCGGCGGAGCCCGCATGAACAAGCCGGATAAAGAAGCGCAGCCGGTTATCATCGTCATCAAGAAAAAAAAGGCAGGGGAGGCTCACCACGGCGGGGCCTGGAAAGTGGCTTATGCCGATTTCGTCACCGCGCTGATGGCCCTGTTCATCGTGCTTTGGCTCACCATGGCGAGCCAGCCGGTCAAAAAGGCCATCGCCAGTTATTTCCGCGATCCACAGAGCTCAGCCAAAAAGACCGGCACCGCCCTCGGCGGAGTCGGGAAAACCTTCACCGTCACCAAGGACAACCTGAAACTTCTCAAGCGCCGCATCGAAACCGCGCTGGTCAACAGTCCCGATCTTTCGAAGCTGAAGCATTATGTCCAAATGACCATGACCAGCGAAGGCTTGCGCATCGAGCTGTTGGAGAACGCGAAGGGCGTCTTCTTCGATAACGGCCGGTCCGAACCCACTCCGGCCGGGAAGAAACTGCTTGTCCTGGTCGCCGCCCAGCTCGGTCAGGTACCCAACCGGCTGTTAATCGAGGGCTACACCGACGCCAAACCGTATCACGACGCCACAATCTATTCCAATTGGGAGCTGTCGGCGGATCGGGCGAACGCGACACGCCGGATTCTGCAGAACCATGGCGTGCGCGAGAATCAGGTTTCGCAGGTGCGCGGCTACGCCGATCAGCAGCTTCGGGTGCCCGACCACCCCTTCGACCCCTCGAACCGCCGGGTTTCGATCATCGTCGAGTACACCCGGCAGGACATCATGAAAGCGCTGCACGGCTCCGAAGCGCCCGCCACCACGCACACTGCGGCGCCCAGCGCCACGCACATCCCTTAGCCTCCCCCGGGCTGAGCGGTCTGCTGACGAATCGTTCTATTTGAAAACTTCCTTCTAATGCGCCGGAACGCTCATCGATAACGCTTTGTCGGATCAGAAGCAGCGCGCTCGAAAAGCAGCATTTCTCGGGCTGCTGCTGGGCTGCGACCGGAAGATTAACGGCGAGTAGTTTTTTGCAGGAATCGTTCCCATGGTCCTACTTTGCTACGCAAGCTT
>JBOGMI010000306.1:0-1036 GCA_050746645.1 Bryobacteraceae bacterium
CGTTTTTCACATCACCAGAGATGCAATGGCCTGCATACATGTTCCCGATGGTCGAATCTTCCCAGCCCGGCACGAAAATCGGCAGGTTCCTTTCCATCGCCGCCCACAACCAGCTATCTTTCACGTCCACCTGAAAGCTCTTGCGTAGCTCTGGAGAGCGCAAAACGCGGTAAAAGAACTCATGGGGAAAGAACCGCTCGCCGCCCGCCTCCGCCGCTTTCCACTCGCGCAAGACCTCGCCTTCGATCCTGCGCATCGCCTCTTCTTCCGGAATACACGTGTCGGTCACGCGGTTCATATGGCGATCGAGCAGCGCCTGCTCGTCCCGCGGGCTCAGATCACGCCAATTCGGTACACGCTCGTAGAAATCGTGCGCCACGAGATTGAAGACATCTTCTTCCAGGTTCGCGCCGGTGCAGCAAATGCCATGCACCTTATCCCGGCGGATCATCTCGGCAAGCGATACGCCGAGTTCCGCCGTACTCATAGCCCCCGCGAGCGTCAGAAACATTTTTCCGCCGCAATCCAGATGGCGCGCATAAGCTTGGGCGGCTTCCATTACCGAAGCCGCGTTGAAATGCCGATAGTGGCGTTCGATAAACGCCGAAACAGGTCCGTTAGCCATTTTCTCTTTACGCTAACGCACCATCGAAATTTCGCTGGTTTTGTGCTGCACGTTCTTCACGATCTGCATGTGCAGCCTGGCGTTCAAGCGCTTCCACAGCGAATCGGGATGGCTATCGAAGACAATCGCGGCGCTGGCGGCCATGACCGACCAGGCACCGAGGCCGATTTCATGCTGCAACTGGCCGGGCCCCCAACCGGCGTAGCCGAGATAGAGGCGGAATTTCGACGGGCTGGCGCGGCTATCGATGTCTTTTTCGATGGCATCTCGATCCGCCGTGTCATAGACACCTCCGACCACCCTGGTTGCGTCGCTAACCCGCACAGAAGATCGCAGCAGCGCCTGAACTGACCTAAGCTCCACCGGCCCGCCGATGTAGACAGGATCGCTTCCGGCTCGCTTCCTCTTGAA
>JBOGMI010000307.1:0-2294 GCA_050746645.1 Bryobacteraceae bacterium
GTAGACCTGCTCGTGAAGGTACTCGGCGATTTGATAAATCTGTTGCTGGGTGAGGTTCGTGAACGCGGGCATGATTCCGGGTCCGCTCCGGACCACTTTGCCGATGGCTTCGCCCTTGTTGTCGTGCAGCACGACGAGGGATCGCAGCAGATCGGGACCTTCGCCGCCGCGCGCGTTCTCGCCGTGGCAGCCCGCACAATTTTGGCCGAACAACACTTTGCCCTTCTTCGCCGCCGCCTGATCGGGAGCAGGACCTAGCCCCAGAAACTGAGCAGTTCGAGAAGCCCGGTTATGGTGAGCGGGCGGTTTCGCCGGCTGCTGTGCCAAGCTGGGCAGCGGCAGCAGAACCGCCGCCGCAAGCAGGCTATATAGAAATTGTTGCTGCAACCTAAAGAAGTTATCACATCGTGGAGCAGCCCTTTGGGATCCATGCCGCGGGGCTGAGCCTGTAGCCATCGGGAGAAAGGCCAATTCCCGGCCTACCGTCTGGATTCGGCTCTGCGCTCGGCTTCCATAAGGTTGGTCAGGATGTCATTGATGCGCGTGAGGTGGCCTTCTCCCTTGGATTTCAGCCATTCCAAAACTTGCGGATCGAGGCGCACGCTCACCGGCACCTTCGGTCTGACCGTGCGTAAACGCATCATCTTTGCCAGTTGCTCTTCGGTCAAACGCGGGATGTCTTCAAAGTCGATGTCCGAATCGTCTCCCGTCGCCTGGCGGTGCGCTGCACGGCGCAATGCCTGCCGCTCTTCGTCAGTCCATTGCCTGTTCCTGATATCTTCGGAGCTCATGCTTTTCAGCCCTGCGGGCCGAGACGATGCGGACGATTTCTTCGCCATGGATATTCTCCCTATACACGTGGACGACAAAGAGCACGGCCGAAGTCCCAGGCTCGATCCGAGCCCTGCCGATTGCCTGCCAGCGCTGCTCCCCGGTCTCGTCCTCCCTATTCAAACCCACCAGGCAGCGCTCGTCTTCGAAGATCAGCGCCCCCATTTCGAATGAAATTCCGCCGTGCTTTTGCTGGTTCCGCCAGTTCTTTTCTTCGTCCCATTCGTAGCGCACCCTGTATGTGCATAGTGTAATACATTTTAGGCTGTCGGCTAAAAGCTAAAAGCGATCTTGTAACCTTTCCCCCGTTCCCCGGTATTGATCTGTGAGGGCGAGTGGAGAGCGAAAGCGATAACGCGTTGATGAAGCTGGTGCAGGGCGGCGATTCCGCCCAGCTCGCGGTCCTGTTTGAGCGCCACCATGCAGCCCTATTTCGCTATTTGCTGCACCTGACGCGCAATCGCGCGCTCAGCGAGGATCTGGTTCAGGAGGTGTTTTTTCGCGTGCTCAAATACGCGCGCAGTTACGATCCCGGGCTTTCGTTTTCCGTCTGGCTCTTTTCGATGGCGCGGAATGCCTGTTTCGATTCACTCAACAAGCAGCGCGCGGAGCCGCCGGCGAGCGAAATGGAAGAGATCCGGAGTCCGGAACCGATGCCGGAAGAACTGGCTGCGCGCAAACAGGATGCGAGGTTTTTGCGCGAAGCGCTGCGGAGTTTGCCGGTAGAAAAGCGCGAAGTGCTGGTGCTGAGCCGGTTTCACGAGTTGCGGTATGAAGACATCGCGCACATTCTGAAATGCGAAACCGGCGCGGTGAAGGTGAGGGTTTATCGCGCACTGAAAGAGTTGCGGGAAAAATTTTGCGAGCTTCGTGGAGAAAAGCTGTATGACCTTTGAAGAGATTCGCGAGCGGATTCCGGAGTATTTATCGGGCCGGCTGGCGCCCGCCGAGAAGAGCGCCTTCGAAGCGGAGCTGAACGCCAGCGCCGAACTGCGCATCGAAATGGAAGAGCTGCGCTATTTGTGGCAGGAAATGGGTTCGCTGCCCGAGGAGCAGCCGAGCGCCGCGCTGCGCGCCCGCTTTTATCAGAAGCTGAGCGCGGCCGGAAATGATCGCCGGGGGATACCGGGCGGCTTCGCCTGGTGGAAACCGGGGCTGCGGGGCCTGGTTTGGCAGTCTACGCTTGCCGCCGCGATTTTTGTGCTCGGCATGTATGCGGGGCATCTCGCTCCCGGCAGGCATGCCTCCGAACAGGAGGTCGCACATCTCGGGACCGAAGTGCAAAACCTGCGCCAAACGGTCGCGCTCTCGATGCTCGGCAAACGGTCGCCCGCCTCGCGCCTCGAAGGAATCGCCTGGAGCAGCCGCATCCAGCATCCCGACGGCGATCTGGTGTCCGCGCTGCTAAACACATTCGAGGGCGATCCCAACGTGAATGTGCGGCTCTCCGCGCTCGATGCGCT
>JBOGMI010000308.1:0-2581 GCA_050746645.1 Bryobacteraceae bacterium
TCATCCGCTGCGCCTTCGTGGTTTCAGTAACATCGATCACCGCCCGCGGCCCCGACCGCCCCCATACATCGTCGGCATACATGGGCGAGTGCAGCGAGTGCATGCGCAGCGGCGAATCGCGGAACCAATGCCCCAGTTCCTCGATCTGCGCCCGATCGCGGTAGTCGATATGCTGGCGCGCGCAAAAAATCTCCACCGCGGGAAATCCGGCGTTCCAGACGCGCTCCAGCCATACGGTGGTCAAGCGGTGCCTTACGAACAAGTGCGTTGACAGTACGAGTTCCATGAAGTTAATAACCTACCGCTACGTTGTTCGGCCTGCTCGAGTCCGTCCCGCCTTCGAGCAAACCGTTCTTGGCGACAACCGCGATCACGCGCGCGACACCGTCGGTCGGCTGCGTATGATATCCCATCTTCCGCAGCGCCTTCGCCGCATTCTGAGGAAAGCCGTGGGCCAGGTACAAAGTCGCAGGCTTCCACTGCTCGTGGAATCGCGGCAGATTCACCGCGTCCTCCACATTCATGTGAAAATCCAGCACGTGAAGGATCACTTCCATCACGCCCGTCGTAATCCTCGCTCCGCCCGGCGCGCCCACCGCCATGAAAAACTTTCCGTTTTTCGTGATGATCGTCGGACTCATCGAAGAAAGAGGCCGCTTCCCTGGCGCGATCGCATTCACCGCGCTGCCGGTGAGTCCGTACATATTCGGCGCGCCGGGCTTCGCCGCGAAGTCGTCCATTTCGTCGTTCAGCAGAAAGCCCAGCCCCGGCACTGTGATCGCGTTCCCGTACCCGTTGTTCAGCGTATAGGTCACCGCAACGGCATCGCCTTTTGCATCCACTACGTTATAGTGCGTGGTTTCGTTGCTTTCTTTCCAGCCGGTTTTCCGAATCGGTTTTTGTTTCAGGCCGGGCGCAACCTGGCTGCTCGGCGTCGCCCGGTCGGGTTTGATCGTGCTCCTGCGCCGTGCAATATATTTCGGGCTGAGTAGCGCGTGTACTGGAATCTTGTAATATGCGGGATCTCCCAGATAGGCGCTGCGATCGGCATAAAAACGTCGCATCGCCTCGGCCTCGTAATGAACCGCTTTCGCCGAATCCGGCCCATCGCTCGCATAATGCGTGCCTTCGAGCATGTACATCATCTGCAGGATGCCCACTCCGCCCGCGCTCGGCGGCGGCGCCGTGATGATATGGAATCCGTGGTAATCGCCCGTGAGCGGCTTTCGGTCGTAGACTTTATAGCGCGCCAGGTCGGCGAGCGTGATTAGCCCACCGTGCGCCGCCATCGCCGCTGCGAATTGATGCGCGATCTCGCCGTGATAAAAGTCTTGCGCGCCATATTTCGCGATCCTCTCCAGCGTCGCCGCCAGCTCCGGCTGCTTGAAAATGTCTCCGGGTTTGTAAAGATCGCCGTCGCGTAGGAAAATCTTTTTCGATTCGGGATATTGGGCCAGCCGCTTGCTATGCGAGCGCAGCGATTTCGCAAACTCCGGGCTGACCGTGAAGCCCTCGCGCGCCAGTTTGATCGCGGGCGCGAGCAACTGCTCCCATGGCTTGCTCCCGAACTTTTTATATGCCGCCGCGAATCCCGCCACCGAGCCCGGCACCCCCGATGAGCGCCAGCCCTCAATGCTCTCTTTGGTCGGCTTGCCGTCCGGCCCGATGTACATGTTGCGCGTGGCCTTGGCCGGTGCGCACTCGCGAAAATCGAGAAACGCGGTCTTCCCATTGGCCAGCCGCACCAACATAAAGCCGCCGCCGCCCAGGTTTCCCGCGTAAGGATGCGTCACCGCCAGCGCAAAACCGGTCGCAATCGCGGCATCTACCGCGTTCCCGCCGCTTTTCAGGACTGAGAGCCCGACCTTTGCCGCAATCGGCTCCTGTGCGCTCACCATGCCATGCTTCGCCGTAACCGGCATGGCAGCCAGGCAAACGGCTGCGGGGCACAAAAAGCCAACCAGCCCGCGATATTTCATCTGTAGAAGCGAAGAGAGATTTTATGCGGCCGTTTGTGTTTCCGTCAGCCCGCGCAGCCGCAGCGTGAGCCGGCTCTTATACCGCGCCGCTGTATTTCTCTTGATAATGCCCCATTTGGCCGCCCGATCCGCCAGAGAGTACATCTCCGACAGAGCACCCGTTGCCCCGTCCACGTCCTTCGCCGCCAATAAACGGCGCATTTTCCGAACTTCCAGCCGCAGTCTCGATTTGCGCCTGCGGTTGATCGCCGTCCGCCGCTCGGTCATGCGGCCCCGCTTCAGCGCGGAAACTGTATTTGCCATCTGTCTTGATTACCTGTTTTATAGGATACCGAATCCGGCCGTTAAAAGCTGGTTTCGTCAGTGGGGCAGACGGTCGTTTTTTGTCGTCTTCCAGCGTTCCGATAGTCGAATTCCTACCCAGCTCGATCGAATTCGGGTAGAATATCTTCTGACTATGAAATCATCCGATCGAATCGAACTTCTCCAAGGCACTCTGGACATGCTCATCCTGCGCACGCTGGTCTTCGGACGCGCGCATGGCCACCAGATCGCCAAACACATTCAAGCCACCACCGACGATTTGCTCCAAGTCGAGCACG
>JBOGMI010000309.1:0-2921 GCA_050746645.1 Bryobacteraceae bacterium
GTCAGTTGTTCGACAATCAGGCAGCAATTACGCCCGACAACATACACCAAAAGCTGCTGGAGTTCGCTAAAGGCGCCAAATCGCTTAATGTTGAGCAGTTCCAAAGCTGCCTGGATAACCAAATGTCTCTGGGGCTTGTCCTGCGGGACATAAATCTTGCTTCCGAGAATAAAATCGATGCGACGCCGACTCTGTTTATCAACGGCAAGCGTGCGCAAGGTGCAGTCGATGCAAATGAGCTAAAGCGGCTGATCGACGAAGCCCAAAAGGGCCAGAGCGGGGTAAGTGCTTCTCATGCGCTTTTATCGAGCAGGTAACGGCATTTCTGCTCCCATGGTTTTCCGTTTCGGCCCGCCAATCGCTGCGGCTGTGCTCGCCGTCGTGGTCGCAAGCCTAGGAGTGGGCCAACAAACGCTGGGCACGCAGCAGTCTCGGGAGAAGCTAATCCAAGAGGCGTATGCCAAGCACGGTGTTAAGATCCGCCATCTTTTGCCGCCATATTCCGGCCCCCCATCATTACTGGACCTGTACCAGCGGCGCCTCGAAGACGGTATGTGCAATCCCGAGCAGCACGTGAGATGGGAGAGCAATTTTAATGGCATTATGTCTGGGCACGCGATCGTCGTCGATCACGGATTTTCCAAGCCCGCCTATGCCACTGCTACAACATTTGTGACGACAGACACATTCGCCCCGATCTATTCCCTTCCAGCGAAACGGTCTTTTACCGTCGTGTTGGCAAAGCCAACTGCAGGCAAAGTTTGCATCTCCCAGAGCCGCCGCTACGTGTATACGAAATTCACATTGAAGGTGTTCAAAGAATTTCAGAAGGGAAAGAGCCGCCGGAAGCAGGCGCAGCGGAAAAGCGGCCAGATCACGGCTGTAGACTTTGGCGGAACCGTTCGTTTCCCATCCGGCTACTTGGAAACCTTCCTCTTGAACCATGAGGGATTTCTCGAAGTCGGCGAAAAATATGTGCTTTTCATGTGGAAGCCAGTTCCGTCTGACGACACACTAGTTATCTCGCAGGCGTACTTGATTCGAGACGGATTCGTTTTTCCCGTCGACGCCGACGGCGATGCGCAAACGGTTTACACAAAGATGCCGCTGCCCGAGTTCGAAGCCAAGGTCGAGGCTGCCGTTCGGCGAAACATCGATACAGACGTGCTACCAAACGTCCATGCAGCTCCGCGCCGACGCAAATGAGGCCAAAATTCATCACCAGTGTGCCCGCCCGCGTCCATGATTGGCCCAGCCAACGCCCCGGTCACTATCGTGGAATTCGCGGATTTTAACTGTCCCTACTGCCGGAAGCTTGCAGATGTTATGAAGCAGGTGGTCATACATGGACCCAAACGCATCGCTGTTTTGAAGTTGGGCGCACGCCGCGCCCTCGGCCGCGGCGTGTGCCCAGGGGTGCATGTGTAATGGATTATGGTGAAACACGAGGCGGACTTCGCCGTTTTCTTCCAGCAATTACTGACAACATACACCAAAAACTGCTGGAGTTCGCTAAAGGCGCCAAATCGCTTAACGTTGAGCAGTTCCAAAGCTGTCTGGATAACCAAATGTCTCTGGGGCTTGTCCTGCGCGACATAAATCTTGCTTCCGACAATAAGATTGATGCGACCCCGACTCTGTTTATCAACGGCAAGCGTGTGCAAGGTGCAGTCGATGCAAATGAGCTAAAACGGCTGATCGATGAAGCCCAAAGCAATCCACACGGCAAAGGTGGTTCCGGTGCTATTCTATCGAACAGATAGGCGCGTTTTTGTTCGGAAGCCGTATCGTTTCACTCGAGCAATCGCTACATCTGTGCTGGGCCTTGCACTCACAAACGTTGGATCGAGTCAGCAGGAGCCCGGCGCTAAGAAGGCTCAGGAAGCGCTGATCCAAGAGGCATACGCTAAACATAATGCAAACGTTCGGCAGCTCTTGCCAAAATACTCCGGGCCGCCGCTACTGCTAGACCTCTCCCATCGGCGCATCGAGGACGGCATGTGCGATCCCGAGCAGCACGCGGCGTGGGAGGCGCGTTTCAACGGAATCATGAGCGGAGCGTATATAACCGATCGTGGAATTTCCCGGCCTTCTGAAGCTACGGCAACAGCCCTCACCACGATAGATACGTTCGGACCCATCTATTCTCTTCCAGCAAGGGACGCTGTTGTCGTAGTCGCGCGGCCAATCGCTGGCAGAGTGTGCATTCCCCAGAGGCGGAGCTATGTATATACGAAATTTACGCTGCAGGTGCTCAAGGACTTTCGTCCCGGAAACAGCAGCAAAAAGTTACCGCAGCCAACGAAGCAAGTAACGGCTGTAGAGTTTGGCGGAAGCGTCCGTTTTCCATCGGGATTTCTGGAAACGTTCTTATTAGATCAGCGCGGTTTTATGGAAGTAGGTAAAAAGTACGTTCTTTTCATGTGGAAAGCAGCTTCCCCCGACGACAGACTGGTAATCTCGCAGGCGTACCTAATTCAGGACGGCTTGGTCTACCCTGTCAATACTGACGGCGACGGGCAGAAGGGCTATACGAAGATGCCTCTCGCTGAATTCGAAGGAGCGGTTCAGGCCGCTGTTGATCGAAACATTGACACGGATTTGCTACCCAATGTCCACGCAACCCCGCGTTAGATGAGCGATGCAAAAAGTACCTGCGGATTGTGCGATAGCTAGCCGCACCTTTGCAATTTGTTCTTCTAGTCCGTTCTCTCTGCCTCCTCTGCCCAGCTCCGGCAAATAGCCTCCAGCGTACGCTCCAGCGCGGTCTCTCGATTGCTCGTGTCGATGGCGACGACGCGCGCTTTGGGACCGCACGGCCGCCAGCGAGCGAGCATCCGCTCCGAAGCGTATCCCGTAAAGACCGAGACCAGCGGCACCCCCGCTGCATGCGCTACGTGCTGGCCCGCGGAATCGTAGCC
>JBOGMI010000310.1:0-2608 GCA_050746645.1 Bryobacteraceae bacterium
CCCAGCGCGCGTTGAAAATAAGTTCCGGCCTGGTCGGCGTGCCCGGCGTCGAATTCGATCTCGCCGGCCAGCACCAGCACGCGCGGATTATCCGGCGTTTGCCTCAGCACGCGCTGCAGATAGGGCAGCGCTTGTTGCGGCAATCCAGCCCACAAGAACGCCGCGCCAAACTTGAAATAATTCCGCTTCGGCGGCGCGATATAAACGCCATCGAACGGCAGCGCCAGCTTGGGCGTGAACTTTTTCAAGAGCGCCAGGTCCCGATCCACTTGCCGCTGGGACGGAACCTTTCCATATACCTTGACCAAGTCGCCCGCGCTATTGAGCAGCATCGGAAGCGGCGGCACGAGTGTCGTCCGCCAATCGAACAGATAGCGGCGGAAGGTTTCGTATTCGGCCGTGCGTTCTTTGACTACGAACAATCCCGGACCGCGCTGTTTCTCGGGAAGCGGAATCGGCTCGACAAACCAGGTGTCTTCTAAGCGCATCGCGTTATCGCTCGCGACCGGCCCGTCGGGCAAACGCCTGGGCGCGCGAAACGGTTCGTGCCGGATATCTTGGGAACCTTCCACAATCGAATACACGCTGCCGGTCGCGAGATTCTCGAACTGCTGCACTGCTCCTGAAGGCCACACAATTTTTATATTCCTGGCAACCGTTTCCGTTCCCAAACCGAACAGCATCGTCTTGCTGTGCTGCGACAAAAAGCCCGAACCGGCTTCCAGCCATTTCGCCTGCCCATCCACTTCGACCCGCGCTCCGATCGCATCGCGGTTCGATTTCGTCCCCCGCAGCCGAAACCCGATCGAGCGATTCTCGCCCGCGCAGTTGTTTTGCAACACCCGAACCTGCGGCCCCAGCCGGCTCTTTAGAATGATGTCGGGCCGTCCGTCACCGTCGAAATCGATCACGGCAAATGCCCGGCTGTCGTCGGCAAAATCAAAGCCGCTTACACCGGAGAAATCGAAATAACGCCCGCCGCGGCGCGCGTGAAAAACATTCGGTTCCCGCCCGTTCCAGCTATATTCTTCTCGGATGAATTGGTTGAGCGCGTTCCAGCCGTGCTCATACGTCAGCGAAGGCGCGGCCACTGTGGGCGATTTCGCCACCACCTGACGCCAGAAGAAGCTGCTCAGATCGACGGCCGAGGTGTTCGTCAGCATGCCGCACGTGCCCAGGATCTCGGCAATGCCATCATTATTTAAATCGAATGCGCCCGAACCCCAGGCCCAGCGGCCGAAAGCGACGTGCTGCGCATCCGTCGTGTTGGAAAAAGCCCCGTCGCCGCGGTTTTGGAACAGCGAGTTGCCCATGGTGTGGCCTCGATAGGCTTCGGGCGCTTTCTGGGCGGGAAGGAAATGCGGATCGTGGATGATGCGCTGCCCCGCCGCCGTCCACATATTCGCGATATAGATATCGGGCTGTCCGTCGCCGTTGTAATCGAACCAGGAAGCGCTCATCCCCGGGCCGATATCTTCCACGCCTGCCGCTTTCGCCACGTCGCGAAAGTGCCCGCCGGTGTTGCGATATAAATTATTGCGCCCGAAATCGTTCGCGATGGAGAGATCCGGCCAGCCGTCGCCGTTATAGTCGCACCAGGCTGGAGCAAAACTGAAACGGTTGTTGTTTTGGTTCATGCCGGTCTCTTCGGTGCAATCTTCGAAGAAACCGGAGCCGTCGACGCTCAGCTTATTGCGGAACAAAAAATTCGGCGGCCCGTTCTGCGCGTCGTCGTAGGGCGAAGCGTAAGTGAACTGGGCTTCGTTCAAAAAATACACATAACAGCAGAGATACAGATCCAGTTTGCCGTCGCGGTCGAAATCCGCCGCGGCCATTCCGGTGAAACCGCCTTTCGGTTTCGTCGCGAAATGAAAAGCGTCCGGCTGCCTACGGTAACGCTTGCCCTCATTTAGAAAAAGAACCGGCCCGGCGGCGAGCAGCACAACCAAATCCTGCCGCCCGGAGTTGCGGAGATCGAGGAAGAGCGCGCAGGAGGTATCGTCCAGCAGATCCAAACCCCAGGCATGCGTTATGTCGGCCGCGGTTCCATCTTCCTGGAACTTGAGCAGCCGGTTCGGCAGCCCGCCCGGCTGGCAAATGTAAATCTCGTCTCGTCCGTCGCCGTCGATATCGCCCGCCGCGATGCCGTTGCTGCCGTAAATATCGATGCCGGTCGCCGGGTCCAGCCGCGCCCGCCAATACGGAACGCCCCGCGAAAACTGCTCCTGGAATGCCGGCAGCCCGCCGATTGCGGCGGCCGTGACATCGCGCATCCACGGCTCTTCGGCCCGCGCGACGTGCTCTTCGATGGGAGAAAGCTCGGTGAGCAGGCCATCCTTCCAAATCTGTTTCCAGTGCCCGACCCGATATTCATGTGCGCTCGCGATCTCGTAGCGGATCGTGTTTCCAGGCAGCACAAAAAACTCCGCCCGCCGCACGCTGCCGAGCGATTCGATCCACCGATCCCACCCGCCTGTTCCGGAAGGATCGTAAACAGCTTCGTGTAAGTCCGGCGCAATCGCTCGATAGCTCTTCGCAAGCGGAGAAGCAATCCTCGCCCCCGGCGCGAGCGGCAGCCGCTTGCTTTGAAAGGCCCGCTCAAGCGCCT
>JBOGMI010000311.1:0-2703 GCA_050746645.1 Bryobacteraceae bacterium
GCGACGAATGCGCAAATGAAAAGATACGGCAGAGCGGCGCCGCCCGCGCGCTTGACCGCGGCATAGACGGCGGGAGTCAGCACCACCGCCGTTGCATCGTTCGACAGCAGCGCCGTGACCACGATGCCCACGCAATAGATCAGCGTGAAGAGCCGAATGCGCGATCCTTTGGCCGCGTTCACGGCGCGGACGGCCAGCCAGTCGAACAGCCCCTGGCGCCGCGCCATTTCGGCCAGCAACAGCATGCCGGCTAAGAAGCAATAAACCTGTGTGCCTTTTTGTGCGGCCAACGAGGCTTGCTCTGGAGTGATCAACCGGAAGGCGATCAGCAAGATTGCGCCGCTGCAGGCCCAGATGTATTCGGGCCAGCCTTTCGGCCGGATCAGAATGGCTGCGATGGTGAGCGCCGTAATCGCCCAGATCGCGTCATGGGTCATTGAGGCTCACCGAGCATGTGGGGCAGGCTTTCAGCCTGCGGCGGCCTTTTAGGCCGCCTGCCGCGGTTATGATCGGTCTGCCAAGCCGCCGCCAGGTCACGGTCCAACACTGACGAACTCACAGCGGCAGGCCACTACGGGTTCTGCGGGGTGGATTTTCCGGCGAGAGTGAAGGCGTAGAGCGTGTCGCCCGCGCCCACCACCAGATACTGCTTGCCGTTCAATAGAAACGTCTCCGGGCCGTTGCTGACATTCTTGGCGAGGATCTGGCTCCAAAGAATCTTGCCGCTGGCGGGATCGAACGCGACCAGGCGCCCGGCATCGCCGGTGAACAGAAGGTGCCCGGCCGTGGTCAGAATGCCGCCTGTCATGCCGGCGCTATGGACCAGCCCGTCTTTGCCGCCGGCGATATGCTTCCATCGGGCGTCCCCGGTGCGGATGTCCAGCGCCAGCAGCGCGGACCGCGTATCGAGGCTTTGCCCGCCGCCGCCATAGCCTTGGGGATGAGCGGAGGTGTCGTAGAGATAGTTGATGCTATAGCCCAATTGCGCGTTTACGTAGAACAGTTCCGTCTGCGGATCGTAGCTCGGCGGGGGCCAGTTGGTGCCGCCTCCGGCAGGCGTGTTAATCAAAGAGCCGTCGGGCAAAGGCTGTTTTTCCGGATTGGGAATCGGCTGGCCTTTCTTGTCGATACCTTCCGACCAATTGCCGCCCGAAAAGGGCTTGCTGACGAGCGACTTGCCGTTGGTGCGGTCGAGGACAAAGAAATATCCGCAGCGCGTCGCCTGGGCTAGCAACTTGCGCGGCTTCCCGTCGATCGTCGCGTTGAACAGCACCGGCGTTTCGACGTTGTCCCAATCGTGCGTGTCGTGCGGCGAGGCTTGAAACCACCAGACCAGCTTTCCGGTATCGGGATTCAGCGCAACAATCGAAGCCGTCCATAGATTGGCGCCTTTGCGGCTCTGCCCGGCATACACGGGATTGGCGTTCCCCGTGCCCCAATAGAGCAGGTTCAGCTTGGGATCGTAAGTGCCGGGCATCCACGTCATGCCGCCGCCGTGCCTCATCGACGCTTGATTCGGCCAGGTATCGGAACCGGGATCGCCCGGCTTCAATGGTTCGGTCCACCAGCGCCATTGCAAAGCGCCGGTCTCGGGGTCGCGCGCTTCCAGGAAGCCCGGCACGTCCATCGCATCGCCGCCCACGCCTACCAGCACATGGTTCTTCACGACGAGCGGCGCCATGCTGCTGAAATATTGCAGCGTGACATCGGCGATCTTTTTGCGCCAGCGCTCTTTCCCGTTCTTCGCTTCGAGGGAAATGAGCCAGTCGTCCGGAGTCATGAAGTAGAGCCATTGGCCGTACATGCCGACGCCTCGCTGGCCCTCCAGGTGGCCGCCATGATCGACCCAATCGTAGCGCCAGATCAGATCGCCCGTGTGCGCATTCACCGCGAATACGTGGTCGGCGACGGTGAAATAGAGAATGCCGTCCACCAGCAGCGGAGTCGATTTGATTTGCGGGCTCCCGACGCCGCGCAGCGGCGGGATGCCGGTGATGCGATACATCCAGGCGAGCTTCAACTGGCCGAGATTGCCCTGGTTAATCTGCTTCAGGGTGCTGAAACGCCGCCCCGAGTAATCGCCGTTGTAAGTCGGCCAAACCTTTGGCGGCCGATGAAACAACGTCAGCGTGTGGGGGTCCAGCGTTTGCGCATGAATGGCCGGCACCGGAGCCACGCCTGCGATCGCCACCAGAGCCAGCACTAATCGGTTGAACTTCATTTGATTGTCAGAAGATACGCAGCCAGATTATGAATGTCCGCGTCGGTATAGACCGGCAGCAGCGCGCGGTGAGCGGCAAGCCGGTGCTGAACGGAAACTTTCACCTGCTGGCGCGGCCAGTAATGGTAGTGGCCGTCGGCATCCGTCAGCGCTACGTCGAAGTCGTTGAGTTGCTTCAGCTTTCCGGTGATTTTTTGACCGGAGGGTGTCGTAACCGTTCCCTGAACCGCCTGTTGGCGGGATTTCGGCCAGAGAAAGCGATTCTGGATTGCGTCCACCGTCGGGTACTTCGAACCGATATGTGCCAAGTCGCCGGTAACGGAATGACAGCTTGCGCAATGGGCCGAAAAAAACTCTTTGCCTTTTTGCGCGTTGCCGCTGGATTTGCTCATGGCGTACTGTTGTCCGTATGTTCCGCGGTTGGTGGCCAAGTAGACCTGCTCGTGAAGGTACTCGGCGATTTGATAAATCTGTTGCTGGGT
>JBOGMI010000312.1:0-1474 GCA_050746645.1 Bryobacteraceae bacterium
AGTACCGTGTTGATGACGGAAAAAATCGCCGTGTTGGCGCCAATGCCGAGCGCCAGCGCCGCAATCGCCGCAATGGTGAACCCCGGGCTCTTGCGAAACATGCGAACCGCATGCTTCACATCGTTGACGAAGTTGTCCACAAAGCCTCCGTGTGAGCCAGTATATTGAATTCCCGGCCAGGATTTGAAGCGCAAGAGCGCCTCTTTCGGGCGGAATTCGGCGCGAGTGATCACTAGGATGGCTCGGGGGATGGTTCGGTTGCCTGCTTGAAGACAGCGGCGTACCTGATGACCTCGGTGGCGGATTGGGTTGCGCCGGTATCGCGCCAACCGCAGCGGGCTTTCACCCAGAAGGTCAAAGCGCCCAAATTTTCGCCGGAGACGGCGATGGTGTGGAGTTTTCTGAGCGCCTGCTCGCGGCCTTCGGCAGCGCCGGTTTTGAGCTCGAGCTTGAACCTTTTCTGAACTTGGGGTAAGGGCAGACGCAGTTGGGATGCGATGTCGGCGTCGGAGAGGCCGATGGCGGCGAGTTCGCGAACACGAAGCTGGTCGCCGGGATTTGGAATGTAGCGGGAGCGCGGCAAAACAGTTAAACCCTTTCTAGCTGTTAGCTGTTTCCTCCACTGCCCGGGTGGGTTGCGGCGGCGGGAAAGGCCTGGTCGAGAGAAGAAAGATCGAAATCGGGGGGCAGCATTTGGGCGATGGCGTCGCCGAGCTTTATTTCTTCGCGTTGTTTACGCAGATTGGCGGTTGCGATTTGGACGGCGTGCTTTTCGGCTTTGCGCGATTCTTCGGCCTCGGCGCGTTTTTGCGAAGCAAAGCCAATTTCGGCTAACTCCCGTGCTTTCTTGCGCTTCTGAAGCTCGGCGGAGGCGCGCTGGTAGGCGCGGTCGTGCGTAGCGTGGTAGCGCATGTACAGTTCGAGGGGTTTCACCTCGATGCCGACGGGGATATCGCCGCTTTTGGCCTGTTCGGGAGTTTTGGGGTCGAGCGCAAAGCAGAGGTTCTGCAGGCGCAGGGCGCGATTGGCGAGCCAGGTGTGTTCGGCCATTTTGACGACCAGCTCGATTTCGGCCTGGCCGACGGGTTGTTCGTCTGCGATGAGCTGATTCAGGAAAGCATCGAAATTTTCCTGTTTTTCGACTTCGTCGAGAACGCGGAATTTGGCGCAGAGGCTGTGCTTGACGCCGTTCTGGGCGACTTTGGCCTTGGTCTCGACGGACACATTTACAGCCGGGGGCTGGGGGCCAGAGGATTTTTGAGAGTTGCGGCGATTGGCCGCGATTTGTTTCGGAGTAGCCATGGTGTGATCCAGACGCAGGGGCTCGCCCTGGAAAGGGCGCGGCAGCCTCGAAAGGCTGACCCCACGCGTTCAGGTTGCGGGGCGGGTGTGCGGGAGGAGAGGGAGCGCGCGGTTAGGGTGCTGGATCTAAAGGGAAAAGAGATTTGAAAAAGTGTGAATCAAATCTCTACTC
>JBOGMI010000313.1:0-12038 GCA_050746645.1 Bryobacteraceae bacterium
ACATTATGCTGGATGGGCTCCGGACGGTGGTGTTGGTGAACGGCGTCAAAGTCACCGACTATACCGAAGGCCAGCCGGTTCCGCCCAAAAAGCTCTGGTACGAACCCGAGCGCGGCCGGCGGCCCGAGTACGGCTACATTGGCTTGCAGAATCACAGCAAGACCGACGTCGTCTTTTTCAAAACCGTCGAGGTGCGCCCGTTGACCGCCCAGGACAACAAGATGGAGGGCGCTCAGCCGTGATAACCTTCGCCGTAAACGATCTTTTCCAGACGTTCAATGCGCTTGGCCGTCGGCGGGTGCGTGGAGAATAGCTGCATCATCGCACGCCCGGAGAACGGCTTGATGATGAACAGGTGCGCCGTCGAAGGGCTGGCGTTCATGGGCATCTGGCGCGAGTAACCCTCGAGCTTTTTGAGCGCGGAGATCAGCTTGCGCGGATCGTGGGTGTATTTGGCGCTGGCTTGGTCGGCGCCGTACTCGCGGCTGCGCGAAATGGCCATTTGAATCAGCATGGCTGCGAGCGGCGCCATGATCATCATCGCCAAGCCTCCCGCCATGCCGCCTTCGCCTTCTTCGTCGCGCGATCCGCCGAACCAGAACGCCATGCGCGCTGCAAAGGTAATCGCAGTCGCCAGCGTCGCGGCGACCGAACTGGTCAGGATGTCACGGTGCAGCACGTGGCCCAGCTCGTGAGCCACCACACCCTCGATTTCGTCGTCGGTCATGAGAGTCAGAATACCGGCTGTGAAAGCCACCGAGGCGTGGTTCGGATTGCGGCCGGTGGCGAATGCGTTGGGCGACTGGTCCGGAATCAGATAGAGCTTCGGCATGGGAATCTGCATGCGCTGCGCCAGGCCGCGCACGACGGGAGCCACGCGGTGATAGACGCTCGCGTTCTGCTCCGGCGTGACCGGCTGCGCGGAATACGTCATCAGCGCAATCTTGTCGGAGAAGAAGTAGCTGAAAAAATTCATCGCCACGGCGAACGCCATGCCGACGTACAAACCCCGGAGTCCGCCCAGGGCTTCGCCGATAAACAGCAGCAAACCGCTAAGCACGCCGAGCAGCAGGGTCGTTTTAAGCGCATTCATAATCTCATTTTGTTAGATGCGCGAGACGCATATTGGACTCGAACAACCCCGAAGGGGCTTTAGCCCGCCCTCCGGCTAATGTTCCGGTCCGTTGTGCTCCTGTTTCTGGTCGGGATTCCTCTTGGCCGGTTTCTGCTGCGGTACATCGCCGGGATTGACGTGCTCAGGCCTGGTTTCCTTCTCGTGTCCGCGCACCTGCTGCCGCTTACTTTGCTTCAGATCCGGATTCCGCTTACCGGGCTCTTGTTTGGGTACATCTTTCTTCTTGTGCTGCGCGGGAGGCGTCCCGAGTGCAAAAGCCGGAACCGTGCCGCTCAGCAGAACCGCTGCCAAACCCGCCAAAGCTGCTTTGCCCATCAATCAATTGGACATCCGCCTCCGGCGTCGGTTTCGCGAAGGAACGAAACCGCACTCTATCATCGGGATGTGGGGAAATGAGGCGACGTTCTGTTGCAGTACTAGCAATCAGCCATTTTGCGACCGACCTGAACCAGGGAGTGCTGCCGGCCATGCTGCCGCTGTTTATCGTGCAGCGGCATTTTTCCTACGAAGTCGCGGCCTACCTGGTAATGGCGATCAGCGGCGCCAGTTGCTTCCTGCAGCCCGTGTTTGGCTGGCTCGCGGACCGGCGGCCGTCTCCCTGGCTGGCGCCTGCCGGCGTATTAGTCGCGGGCATTGCCATGGCCTTCGTCGGTGTAGCGTCCACCGAGACCTGGTTGATCGTCGCGGCGTCCGTTAGCGGGATCGGTCTCGCCGCCTTTCATCCTGAAGGAGCGCGGCTCATACACTTTGTCTCCGGCGGGCGGCGCGGCATGGGCATGAGCCTGTTTGCCGTCGGCGGAAACATCGGCTTCGCCGTCGGCCCCATTCTCGCCATGGGCATGCTCGCGTGGCTGGGCTTGGCCGGCAGCATGCTATTGATTATTCCGACGGTGGCCATTGCCGCCATTCTCATAGCCGAGCTGCGGAACATCCCAAGCGGCGAACCGCGGCACGCCGACGAAGCCGCGACAGGCCAGGCGGAAGCCAACGAATGGCGGCCGTTCTCGCTGCTCATGGTTGCCGCCGTCACGCGCTCGCTGGTCTTTTTCGCGCTGAATACGTTTCTGCCGCTGTACTGGATTCACGTGTTTGGCACCTCGCGCGATGCCGGCAGCTCGGCGCTTTCGGTATTTATCTTCGCCGGAGCCTGCGGCACGCTGCTTGGTGGCAGACTGGGAGACCGCTTCCGGCGGGTCAGCGTGGTCACGGTGGCGCTGCTCTGCGAGCTGCCGTTCCTGATAGCGCTGCTCCTCATCGGCAGCGCAGGACCGGCAACTCTGGCTCTCGTCCCGCTCGCGATCGCGCTGTTCGCTCCGACTCCGGTAATGGTCGTGCTGGGACAGGAATATCTGCCCAGCCGGCTGGGCGTTGCTTCCGGCATGATGATCGGCTTGGCGGGAACGGTGGGCGGCCTGGGCACGCCGCTCTTCGGCATGCTTGCCGATCGCTTCGGGCTGCCGGCGTCGTTTTTTGCGCTGCTTCTGCTGGCTTTCGTGGCGCCCGCGCTGACTTTTTTCCTGCCTACACCGCGGTCGGCGCGGAGGGATTTGCGCGCCGAACAGATCGAAGTGGAAATATAGGGCGCTCAGGCCGGTTATCGCCGGCCCTCTATATCTCCCAGGCGATGTTCATGGCCGTTCAAAATTTGGGCCATCATTTCCTCTACCGTGACGACACGTCCTATAAGCGCCCGGATCTCTCGGATGTCCTCTTCGTGCTTCCGCTCCAGAGACTGCTGTATCTGCGACATCAGTTCTACGCTTTGCGTCAGCGCTTCGATGCGGCCGTCGATGTTCATAGTTTGATGTTATCCGGGTTTGCCATAAAAAATTGTTGACTTTCCCTGTTTATTCGCCAACACTAGAGTGGAGGGGAATCGATCGATGGCGCTGACGCGGAGACAGAAAGAAGCTATGGACTTCCTGTCGGGCTTTATCGAGAAAAACGGGTATAGCCCGAGCTACGAGGAGATCGCCGCGGGGCTGGGGCTGGCCTCGCTGGCGACCGTCCACAAGCATATTCTGGCTTTGGAGGCGAAGCAGTATCTTCGCCGCAGCTACAATCACAGCCGCTCGCTCGAGATCGGAGAGCGCTATTTCCGCGAGGAGCAGGCGCGGCAGCCGCGCGCGATCAGGACCGAAATCCCGCTGCTCGGCCGCATCGCGGCGGGCGTGCCGGTGGAGGCGATCGTTAATCCGGAGCCGCTGCGGCTGTCGGACTTCGCCGACCGCGAGAATATGTTCGCCCTGGAGGTGCGCGGCGATTCGATGATCGAGGATCATATCTGCGACGGCGATTTCGTGATGGTGGAGAAAGCGGACGAGGTAAAGAACGGCGATATCGTGGTCGCGCTCGTCAACGGCGCCGAGGCCACGCTCAAGCGCTATTACGCCGAGCCGGATGGGCGTGCGCGCTTGCAGCCGGCCAACGCCAGGATGGCGCCCATTCTCGTGGATGCTGCCAATTTGCAGATTCAAGGCCGCGTGCTGGCAGTAATGCGCAGATATTAACGGATGCTAGACTGAGTGCGTGGCAGACGCAAGTTCCGGATTTACTGCCGCGAGGACTGCCAGACGGTTCGTGCTGTGGGATTTCGCCCGTGGTTCGTGGCAATACGACCTGGTGGTGGCGCTCATCCTGATCTTTCTTTTTGCCATGCCCCGCGGTTGGTTTCACGACCAGCCCAAGGCGGCGAGCATCGTGCTGATGTCCTCCGATCACGGGTCCGGGCGCGTGTTTATCGCAGCCAGGCTGCTCGCCGGCATCTCTCCGGCGGCCCGCCCGGCGGTCGCGCAGAAGCTGATTGGCAAGCGCACGGGAAAGTCCTGGCATGTCGTTCGCGTGGAGCCGATCCGCGACGATGCCGAGCAGGAAATCAAGGGTTTCATTGCGTACACCGCTCCATAAGGTGGGGCAGACGATCGTTTTTTGTCGTCTGCCACTCGTGATCGCCGCCTGCCTGGCGGGTGCCGGTCTCCTTCCCGCCCAGTCGGTAGCTTCCATCCTGGCGCGCATGGATCGCGCGGCGCCGCAATTCCATGCGCTTACGGCAAACGTCGTCATGGATACTTACACAGCGATCCTCAGCGACACCACCACCGAGCATGGAAAACTGAGCATGCAGCGCAACGGAGATCGTGTCCGCGCGATCCTCGATTTTTCCCATCAGCCGGATCCGAAAGTGATTGCCGTTTCCGGCGATGTGGTGCAAATTCTCTACCCGAATTTGAAACTGGTGCAGGAATTCAATTTCGGGAAAAAGACCGGCGTGTTAAACCAGTACCTGTTGTTGGGATTTGGTTCATCGGGAACGGATCTGGCGCAAAGCTACTCGATTACCCTGGGCGGAACGGCCTCGGTTGCGGGCCGCCAGACCACCGAAATGGTGCTGGTTCCGAAAGATCCGAAGGTGCGCCAGCGGCTGAAGGAAGTCGATATGTGGGTTCCGAACGACGCCGCCTATCCGGTGCGGCAGAAATTCCTCCAGCCCACGGGCGACTTCCGCCAGACGACCTATACCGGCGTGGAGCTCAATCCTCCCATCCATGGGGAATTGAAGCTCAAACTGCCGCCGGGAACCAAACGTCAAAGCGGCAAGTAAACCCCCGGCAACTCGCGACCCTATGAGCGAGGCGAAGAAGAGTTCGGGCCGGTTGGCGTTCATCGACTGGACGCGCGGTCTTGCAGCGCTCATCATGCTGCAGGGCCATACCTTCGATTCCTTCACCAGCAGCGGCCTGCGCACCCAGGGGCCTTACATCCTGTCGCAATTTGCCGGTGGCCTGCCCCCGGCCATCTTTCTCTTTCTGACCGGCATGACCTTTGCCTTCCTGATGCACAGCCAGGAGAAAAAGCAAGTCTCGGGCTGGAGACGCATTCTGGCGGCGCTCAAGCGGTCGCGCTATTTGTTTCTGCTGGCGTTTCTGTTTCGCATTCAGCTTTTTGTTTTCGGCTATCCCGACAGCCCGGCAAACCAATTGCTGAAAGTGGACATTCTGAATTGTATGGGCATGGCGATGCTGATTTTCGCGCCCATGGCTGTGTTCACGACACGCGAACGCATCCGCCTGTGTACCATTCTCGGCTTGGTGGTGGCCTGCCTCTCGCCTTTTGTCAGCATGATCGATCCCTCCAACGTGCCTGCGATCGCCGCGTCGTATTTCTTTCCGAGCTACAACGAGTTCGGCTTTTTCCCCTGGGCCGCGTTTCTGGCCTTCGGCATGGCCGGGGGCAGCGCCATCCGCTTGGTCAAGCGAGAAGACCTGGGCCGCGCCATGCTGTGGACGATGTGCATCGGCCTGGCCCTCGCCATTGGCGCGCATTATGTTTCCAACCTGCCCTATTCGGTTTACCCTCAGAGCAAGTTCTGGCTGAACAGCCCGGGTTTGATTCTGATCAAGCTGGGCATGGTTCTGATGCTGCTCGCACTCGCGTATCTGTGGATTCAAGGAACGGGGCTGCGGCGCTGGAGCCTGATGCGGCAACTCGGCACAACCTCGCTGCTGGTGTATTGGGTACACATCGAACTGGTCTACGGGAGGTGGTTCGGATCTTGGAAGCAGTCTCTTTCGGTCGGACAGGTGGTGGCGTTTACCGTGGTTTTGATCGCGGCGATGACGGGTCTTTCCGTGCTGCGGACACATTTCAGGAAACCGACCGCGTTCTTCGGCGGCTCGCCGGCGCCCGCGCCGCGCCCGGCCTCCGGCGATTAAGCGGGCCGGAACAGAGCCGCGACCGCAAGGGAGCGGAGCTAATAGCTAAAAGCTAATAGCTGACCGCTAAAAGCTAATAGCTGACCGCTAAAAGCTGATAGCTGACCGCTAAAAGCTGATAGCCTTTATTGAACAGAGTAAAAATAGAAACAAATGCGCGTATTGGTAGTGGAAGACGAAAAAAGGATCGCCGATTTCCTGTCGCGCGGTCTGGAGAGCGCCGGATTCGCGGTCGACGTGGCCTCGGGCGGCGGCGATGCGATTGAGCGTGTACACGCAACCGAGTACGATTTGGTGATTCTGGACCTCGGTTTGCCGGATATCGACGGCCTTACGGTGCTGCAAAAAATTAAGAACCGGAAGGCCGTTACGGCCGTCCTGATCCTCAGCGCCCGCGATTCGGTGGAAGACCGCGTCAAGGGCCTGGAGCAGGGAGCGGACGATTATCTGGTGAAGCCGTTTGCCTTCGTGGAGCTGTTGGCGCGGACGCGCGTGCTGCTGCGGCGCGGCCAGCCCACTCCGGAACGGCTGGAGGTCGGCGATCTGACCCTCGATTGCATTCGCCGCAAAGTGACGCGCAGCAACGAGGGCATCGATTTGGCGCCGAAAGAATTCAGCATTCTCGAATACATGATGCGCAACCGCGGCCGTCCACTGAGCCGGACCATGATCGTCGAGCATGTCTGGGATATGGACTACGATGGTCTCACCAACATCGTGGACGTTTACATCCGCCACCTGCGCAGCAAAATCGACGACCGCTTCCCGGCGAAAATGATTCGCACCGTGCGCGGCATCGGTTATATGCTGGATACACCCGAGATGCCGGAACCGGCAGAGAGGGAGAGCGTAACGGCCTAAGATCGCCATGTCGTGGAAGAGAGCCCGCCGGTTCCGTTTCGTACGGACGCTTCGCTTTCGGATCGCGAGCACCCTGATCGTGGTCCTCGCGGCCATTCTGGCGCTGGTGGGCTTCGCCGGCACGGTGATGCTCCGCCACATCCTCGAAACCCAGAGCGAGCAGACGCTGCACGAAGAACTGGGCGCGCTCAAAGGCGGCTGGATTTCTTTCGATCCGAAAACCGGAGAGCCCTATTGGTTTGCGGACAAAACAGATCCGGAAACGGAAGCGGAACTCTCGCTGCTTGACGACGTTTACCTAATCGCCGACAGCAGAGGCAAGGTCCATTTGAGTTCGGTGACGCCGGGGCTGACCAGCATCTACAAAAAAAGCGTCATCCTCTCCGAACTGAAGCAGATCGAACAAACCCATCACGCCATCCTCAAAACCGTTACCGGGTCCGACGGCACGCCCTATCAGATCATCAGCAGCACGCTCTACGACAACAACCTTCACCATATCTGGTATGTCGCCGAGGGCCGCGACTTGACGGCTGACCGCCTCACGCTGCGCCATTTCAGCCGCAACATCTGGATTTTTATCCCCATCATCCTGGGGATTTGCGGCCTGATTGGTTGGTACTCGGCCGCGCGTTCTCTGAGATCGCTTCAGTCGGTGGAAAAAGCGGCGCAGGCGATCACCGGCTCCAATCTCGGCCTGCAAATCCCCAAACGCGGCGCCGACGACGAACTGGACCGTCTGATCGATTCCTTCAACGCCATGAGCGGGCGCCTGAAGACGTCCTTCGAACAGGTACGCCAGTTCTCTACCGACGTTTCCCACGAACTGCGCACCCCGCTCACCGCCATCCAAGGCCAGCTTGAGGTGGCGCTTTTCACCGCCACGCGCAAGGAACAGTTGCAGGAAGCGGTCGAGAACGCGCTCCAGGATGTCGAACGGCTTTCCAATCTCATACGTGCTTTGCTGCTGCTCTCGCAGTCGGAATCGGGCCAGATTCCGATGAACAAGGCGGTTGTCGATTTAACCGGCCTCGCGGCGGAGATTGTGGAGCAATTCCAGATTCCGGCCGAGGTCCATGAAATTAAGCTGATTTTGCGCGCGCCGCAGCCCGTATTATGCGAAGTCGACCGCACCCAGATCGAGCGACTCGTGACCAATCTGCTGGCCAATGCCGTCAAGTACACGCCTACGGGAGGCTGGGCCTCGGTGCGTGTCGAGAAAAGCGGCGCGAACGTGCATCTCATCGTGGAAGATTCCGGGGCGGGTATTCCGCAGGATCATCTATCGCACATTTTCAACCGCTTCTATCGCGTCCCCGACCCGAATCCGGAGAAAGGGCTGGGCTTGGGCCTGAGTTTTGTCGCAGCTATCGTGCGCGCGCACGGCGGCGAGGTCCAGGTGGAGAGCGAAGTCGGCAAAGGCTCGCGCTTCGACATTATTCTGCCGGTTGGGAACGTGCCCGTGGCGGCGGAAATAACTGTCGCCCACGGCTAATTTGCGCAAATGGGCCTTTTGGTCCATTGCCGCGCCTAGTCCTGGTCTGCGCACCCTAGGCATTGCACACAAATGTGTGCGAAAATGGATTTGTGCAAACCGCCAAAGATCGCAACTTGACTGTGCGGTTGCCGGTAGACATTCTACGCAAGCTGAAGCAGCAGTCCGCTTCGGAAGGGGTGTCCATGAACGCGTATCTCGAGGGCTTGCTTGCGAAGACACTCGATGCGACCCGGAACGACGCGAAGCGGATGGCCGCTGCGCGATTGTTGGAACGGGCAAAAGAGGGAATCTATAGCCTGAAACAGCCGCTCAGCAGGGAAGAGGCGCACGACAGGCGTGGCTGAAGCCCCGGATTCCCAAGATTTGGTATTTTTCGATACCAACGTTCTGCTCTATCTGTTCGATCGAGATGCGGAACGAAAGCGGCAACTGGCAAGTGAGTTATTCAAGAAGCATCAGCAGAGCGGCAACTTGCGCCTGAGCCTGCAAGTGGTGCATGAATTTGCAGCCAATCTATTGAAAAAGAAATTCGGTATTCCGCTGGCGACGGTAGTCGGCCTCGTAACGGATCTCTTAACCTTGGAGGTCGCGCTGCCGCAAAGCGAGGACACAATGGAAGCGCTGGAATTTATGCATCGGTTCGGAGTGACCTTCTGGGATGGGCTGATTCTGGCTGCGGCTAAGCGCACAGGCTGCGCGGTTCTCTATTCGGAGGACTTTCAAGACGGCCGGGTGTACGACACCGTGAAGATTGTGAACCCGTTTCCGGATGGTTCATGAACCGCGTCGCCGCGCGACGATTTCGGCCACCGGCCGTCGATGCGCGGGGTCGCGTGATGGTCCTTCGTAATCCCATAGCAGGTCCCAGCCCTGGAAAAACGCGCGCAGCTCGCCCGGCGCCGCCCGTTTCTCGCTCCTTGGTTTTCCCGGCTCCGGTGTATGCACGATCACCGCAATCGCGCCCCCCGGCCATACCGCCGCCTTTGCTTTGGCGAACAGATCGCGTTGCAGATAGTAGGCGATCAAAACGAGATCGAACGCGCCCGGCGGCAGCGTGAAGTTCGGGGCCGTAAGATCGGCCTTTTCGGTATTGAGTGCCACGCCCCGCGCGGCAGCGCGCCGTCGCGCCAACTCAATTGCCTTTTCCGACCCGTCTACTGCCGTCACCGCCCACCCTCGTTCCGCTAAGTAGACAGCATTGCGGCCAGCCCCGCATGCAAGGTCGATCGCACTCCCGCCAGCGAGCCGCTCTGCGATCTCCACGACCAGTATCGTCGGCGTATCTTCCCCACCGCGCTCGCCGGACCGATAGCATTCCTCCCAGCCTGCCAGATCCACGCCCCATCATCCCAGCAAGAGGCACGCGCTCTCTCTGGAGCGCTGGCCCTTTTCATACCCGCTTCCGCTACGGACCGGCTTTCTTTAGGACGCCAGCAGCGAAATGACGCCCTTCTGCCTCAAGCCATTGAGCGCCAACCCGTGGCGCCCGCGCACGCCGGTTTTCTCGAAGATATGCTTCAGGTGGATCTTCACGGTCCCGGGGCGGATGCCGAGTTCCTGGGCGATCTCGCGGTTCTTGAAACCCTGCTCTACCAGTTCCATCACCTGGTGTTCGCGCGGAGTCAGATCGGTGCGCGTGTGCGAATCGAGATTGATGGTATCGCGGAAAACCGAATCCTGCATCCAGTTCCGGCCCGCCGCTGCCGCCCTCAGGCAGGAAAGAATCGTGCTTGTATCGGCAGACTTGCGCACGATGCCCTTGGCCCCGGCCTGCAAAAACCGCAGCGCTTCGGCCTCGGTAATCGACATCCCCCACACCACCACTCCGGGAGAAGTCGTACGCGGTACACCCGGTTCCGACGGCAGTTGATTCAGCGCGTCGAGGACGGTTTTGGCGCCCAGCCCCTTGTCTATGATCAGCAAATCGGTTTTTTCGGCATGCGGGCTGAGCATCCACTCGGCCGGAGAGCCGTGCGCCGACTCGAACTCCAGGTCGTCGGCAAATTCCAGCAGATGCTGGAGTCCTTTCACCGTCAGCGGTTGCGTCTCGCACACCGAAACCGTTTTTTTCCTATTACTTAAATCCAAGTCCATAGTCTGCCTAGGCTCCTTATCGACAAAAGCGCCTATGCACTTGAGTGGGAGGGGCGAAGGAATACTCTCGGGTTGCGAGACCCGTCTAATGTATTGATGAATGGGCTAAGGGCGTTACCGCACGTTAATGGTGCCGCGGCAGGCCGGCGCGCCGCAGCGGCAGGTAACGGCTTGCACTTTTTTATCGAAGTGATAGTCGATCGTCAGCTCTTCGCCTGGCTGGATATCGCGGGCGCTCATATAAAGAATGTGCCCCTTCTGGATCCGCGCCACCAGATTGGGTTCGCAGGAATGGTTGATGTATTCGGCCCCCGAGCCGCCCACGGCGCCATCCAGGGTCCAATAATTGTCGAGCGTAAACAGATAAATCATGTCGCTTGATTCGGCCCGGCGCTTGGTTTCCCGGCGATTGATCCGTTCCCCGGTGTATTCGATGACTTTGCGGCGCGCCGGAATGAATTCGGTGGCATAGATGCCCCAACGATGGATCTGCGAAGGCGCAAGTCTCATTCCGAAACACGCGAATTTTTCATCGATGCGCGGCCGCGCCATGAACGTTCGATTAGAGGTTAGCGAAACCCGCGGCTACTTTCCAGTGTTATTTACACCAAATCTATTGGGCTTTGGCCTCAAGCACATCGACCAGCTCGCGAACGGCATCCGCACTCTTTTTCAAGGCCGCGCGCTCGGCCGAATCCAGCTCGATTTCGTAGATCTTTTCGATGCCTCGGTAGCCAAGCTTCACAGGAACACCGACGAAAAGACCATCGATACCGTACTCGCCCTGCAAGAAGGCGGCACAAGGAAGAACTTTCTTCTTGTCCTTCAAGATGGACTCGACCATCTCCACGGCCGAGGCAGCTGGCGCATAATAGGCGCTGCCGGTTTTGAGATATTTGACGATTTCGCCGCCGCCGCCCCGTGTGCGCTGAACCAGGCGATCAATGGCGGCTTGGTCCAGCAGCGCCGTAATCGGAATGCCGCTGACATTGGTAAACCGGACCAGCGGCACCATGGTATCGCCATGGCCGCCGAGGACCATGGCGGTCACATCTTCGAAAGAGACCTCCAGTTCGCGGGCGATGAAGGTGCGAAAACGGGCGGAGTCGAGCACGCCGGCCATGCCAATCACCCGCTCGCGCGGGAAGCCGGAGACCTTCAACGCGGTCCAGCACATGGCGTCGAGCGGATTGGTCACCAACACCAGGATGGCGTCAGGAGAGCGTTTGGCGGCCTGCTCGGTAACACTCTTGATTACTTCATGGTTCTTGAGCAGCAGATCGTCGCGGCTCATGCCCGGCTTGCGAGCGAGCCCCGCCGTGATTACGATCACATCAGAACCGGCGGATTCGTCGTAGCCATTGGCGCCGGCAATGCAAACGTCGTAGCCTTCCACCGGCGCCGATTCGAGAATGTCCAGCCCCTTTCCCTGCGGCACGCCTTCCACGACATCCACGAGAACGACATCGGCAAGCTCCTTGGCGGCGATCTTTTGCGCGGTAGTGGCGCCAACATTGCCAGCGCCGATGACGGTAACTTTTCTCCTGCTTGTGTTTCTCTCTGGCATTGCGAAACCGCAAGTATAACAAGGCGCAGTAACCTGAGGATAGACGCAGAACCCCGAGCGTTAGCGAGGGGTAGAGCCCGCCAATGAACAAGTACGAAAAGAGGGCCCAGCAAGAGCGCAAGAAGGCGCTGCGAGGAGCGATGATGGCCGCGACCGTCGGCCTGATTCTGG
>JBOGMI010000314.1:0-7736 GCA_050746645.1 Bryobacteraceae bacterium
ACATCCGGCACGCCGAAGGAAGAGGCTCGGATAGCAGCGAATATTATTGCGGCTTGCCGTTTTCCGATTGCAGCGGACGAAATACGGCGATGTGGGCGATGCGAGCTCGCACTTACTTGTACTTCGAAAGGAGAATACTGCGCCGGCTGGAAAGCCGGGAGAGGAGACCGCTCGACATATTGGATTTGGGAGCGGGCAATTGCTGGTTCTCTTATCGCGTGTCGCTTCGCCGGCACCGGCCTCTTGCCGTAGATATTTTTCCGGACGAAAGAGACGGACTGCGTGCAGCGCGGCATTACCCGACGCGATTTCCCGCCGTGGAAGCCGAATTCGATCGTCTGCCATTCGGATCCGAAACGTTCGACATCGCTGTATTCAACGCATCCCTGCATTACTCGACTGACTACGTCAGAACGCTCTCCGAAGTGCGGCGCTGCCTGCGTCCGAATGCCAAGCTCATCATTTTGGATTCTCCGGTTTACCGCTCACGTGAAGACGGCATCCGCATGGTGAAGGAAAAGCACCTTCAATTTCTCAGACAGTACGGCTTCCCGTCCGATGCGATGCCAAGTATCGAGTTCCTGGACGAATCCATGCTGAAAGAGTTAGCCGAAACCCTGTCTATTAAATGGCAAATCCGCAGGCCATGGTACGGATGGCACTGGCACCTTCGGCCTCTGCGCGCACTGCTTCGAGGACGCCGGCGTCCATCCAGGTTTTGGATTCTGATAGGAACGTTCCGGTAATTATGATCATCCTGCTGCATCCGCGATCCACAAAGCCCAAGAACCGGCGGTTTCCCTTGGCGGTGCTTTCGCTGGCCGCTGTTCTTGAAGGGAACGAAGAGTATGCCATCGTCGACGGAAACGCGGACGTGGAACCCTATGCGACGTTAGACAAGCTGGCACAGCGCGGAACCGTCACGTTGCTGGCCGTATCCGTAATGCCCGGGCCGCAGATGGTGGCCGCGATTCCGCTCTGCCGGCGATTCCGCCAGGATTATCCGAAAATACCGATCGTTTGGGGCGGCTATTTTCCTTCTCTCTATACGGATGCCGCCCTGAATGCACCCTATGTGGATTTTGTGGTTCGCGGGCAGGGCGAAGAGACACTTCTGGAGCTCATCGAAGCGCTCAAAACAAAGCGCCGGTTTACAGGCGTGAAAGGTCTGTCGTTTAAAGACGATTTCGGCCTTCACGTGCATAACGTTGAAAGGCCACTGCGCTCACCGAACGACTTTCCATGGTTGCCCTACGACCGTCTTCCGGATACCGCAAAATACATCATGCCGACTTTCCTCGGCAAACGGACCGTGGTACATCAGGCGAGCATCGGCTGCCCATTCCGCTGCACGTTTTGCGGTGTCGTTCCGATCTATCAAGGGCGCCAGCGCACGGAAGATCCGCAACGGACAGCGGCCATCCTTGCACATCTGAAGCAAAAGCATGATATCGATTCCGTACAGTTCTATGACAATAACTTCTTTCTCAACGAAAGCCACACGGTAGAACTTGCCAACGCTATCGAGCCTCTGAAGCTGAAATGGTGGTGTGAGGGACGAATCGATGCGGTGCTGCGGTACTCCGACGAGACCATGCGGTTGATCCGGAGAGCGGGAGCAGTGATGATCTTCTTTGGTGCAGAATCAGGCTCGGATTGGGTTCTGCAACAGATGAATAAGAAAGTAAGTACTTCTCAAACCTTGCGCCTTGCCGAACGGATCTGCCAATTCGAGATTATTCCGGAGTTCTCGTTCGTCGTCGGGAATCCGAAGGATCCGAAGCGCGATACCTATGAGACCATCCGATTCATTCGCCACATCAAGCGTGTGAACCCTGATGCCGAAATCATCCTGCAGCATTACATTCCGACACCGCATCCGGACGGCATGTACGGTGATGTAGAGGCAAAGGTGGAGTTCCCCCGGACTCCGGATGAATGGGCAACCGAAAGATGGTTCCAGTTCGCAACGCGGCGGGACCCACACGTAGCCTGGCTGCCCCGTTCTCTCAAACGCCGCATCGACAATTTTGAAATCGTAATCCGCGCCCGATGGCCAACGGTCCAGGATTTTCGCCTGCCACGCTGGGGACGGATTCTGCTCCAGAGCCTCAGCGGATGGCGCTATGCCACAGGCTTCTACCGATTTCCGAGGGAGATCGAATGGGCGCAACGCTTTCTGTCGTTGCGAAAACCGAAGGTGGAGAGCTTATAATGCGGCTCCCGGCCATTGAGGCTCATACGGTTTGGGCGCCGGTTTATGACTCGACTCCCAACCCTTTGCTGGCATTGGAGAGGCGCAGTCTGGCCCCCCTTCTCAACGGGCGCACAACCGGAACAATCATCGATATGGGTTGTGGGACAGGACAATGGCTGGCGCACTTGCAGCAAGCAGGCGCCAACGTCTTCGGCATGGATCTTTGCGAGGCGATGCTGAACCAGTGCCGGCGGCACCGCGATGGAACTTCGGGCCGCCTGATTCGGGCCGATGCGCATTCCCTGCCGTTTGCGAACGAGTGCGCGGATGTTGTCCTATCCTCGATGTCGCTGGCTTATTTCGAGGATCTGAATCTCGTCTTTAAAGAATTCATACGCGTAGCGCGCCTGGGTGCGTCCGTCGTGGTGAGTGATGTACACCCAGAGGCAATTGCCGCAGGGTGGACACGATCGTTTAAGTCCGGACCGATCCATTACCAGATTGAACACTTCCAACATTCTCTCGAACAGATCTTGTTTGCCGCATATCGCGCCGGGCTCCGGCTGCGGTGGTGCTCGGAAGCGCGCCTGGGATGTGCAGAGCGTCCCATCTTTTGCGAAGCCGGGAAACCGGAGTTGCTCGACGCACTGACCACAAGGCCGGCGCTATTCCTTGCGATTTGGGAAAAGTTGTGACAATCACGGGTGCTCGTATCGCGCTGGGCGCTCGAACCGCCATAAAGGCGGACTTATGGGTTACTCGGGGCAGATTGTCCCTGTCACCGGTCCGTTGTTCAATAAGTCCCGTTCTCGATTTGAGTGGGTATCTGGTTCTGCCTGGCCTTATCAATGCACATGATCATCTCGAATTGAATCTATTTCCGAATTTGGGTTGCGGGGTTTATCCGGACGCGACAGCCTGGGCCGAGGACATCTACCATCCGCGGAAATCGCCCATCAAAGAACAATTGGCCGTTCCGAAGAGCGCAAGGTTGCGCTGGGGCGCTATTAAGAATTTGCTTTCCGGCGTTACCACCGTGGCACACCACAATCCATTACCTCCCGCGGCAATCCGGAAAGATCTGCCTGTCCGGCTTGTATCCCGTTTTGGATGGGCGCACTCGCTGCGTTTCTGTCCGGACTGGCCGCGGCGATCCCAGGCTACATCGCGACGGTATCCATTCATCATTCACGCCGCAGAAGGTATCACTGAAGCGGCACGACGAGAGATCACGATGCTGGAGAGTGCCGGCGCGCTCCATTCGTCAACCGTGCTGGTTCACGGCGTAGCTATTGGCCGGAAGCAACTTGCGATGGTTTCGAGTGCCGGCTGCTCACTGGTCTGGTGTCCTTCTTCCAACCATTTCACATTGGGGAGAACGCTCGATCGGGAGATTTTAGGGAGCGGCGTCCCGATTGCGCTGGGAAGCGACTCTGCCATGACAGCAAAGGGCGATTTGCTGGATGAACTTCGCTTCGCGGGAAGGACCGTTCCGGCCGAACGCCTGTATGACATGGTTACTTCCACGGCAGCCAGAATCCTAAAGCTGCCTTCTGGATTTGGAGAGATTCGTGACGGCGGTCCGGCTGATTTACTGGTGGTCCGTGATGACGGAGCAACACCGGCACGAAGTCTCCTGCGCGCTGTTCCCAAGCTTGTCATGGTCGCCGGCCGTATAGAACTTGTCTGCACAGATTGCGGGATTCGCGGCTTGGAAAAGTCGCTCGACACTCGCTATTGGCTAACCGTCGGAGGTCGCGGAGCCTATTTCTTGTCCCAACCCGTAGAATCTCTTGTAGAAGAGACCAGAGGAACGCTGCGGGAAGAGATAAAGCTTTCCGGAAAGGTTATCTCCTCGTGGCAAACGTGATTGAGTCTCTTCCGATTCTGGTCCTGTATCCGCATGCACGCTGTAACTGCCGGTGCGTCATGTGCGACATCTGGAAGAACACTGACGCGACGGAATTGACAGCTGAGCAGCTCGAATCGCATTTGCAAGCCATCGAAGAGCTTCGTGTGAGATGGGTGGTCTTCTCCGGCGGAGAACCCTTGATGCATTCGGATCTCTTCCGGCTGGCCGAAATGCTAAGAGAGAAGAGCATCCGCGTGACGGTCCTCAGCACAGGACTGTTGCTGAAGAGGCATGCGCATAAGCTCGCGACGGGAGTAGATGATCTGATCGTGTCCTTAGACGGCCCGGCTGCTGTTCACGATGAGATACGGCGAGTACCAGGCGCATTTTCCGCGCTGCAGGACGGAGTCCGTGAGGTGAAACGCTGGAACCCTCTGCTTCCGATATCGGCCCGGTGCACGGTGCAGAAGCGAAACCACGCTAGCATTCAGGAAACCGCCTCGACCGCAAAAGAACTGGGGCTCGCGTCGATCTCGTTCCTGGCAGCCGATCTCACCTCGGAAGCATTCAACCGGCCGCAGCCTTGGGGGGCGGTTCGCCAGTCGCAAATTGCGCTTTCGGTGGACGAGATCGGAACCCTCGAATACGAGCTCGATAGCCTCGATGAGACTTGGAGAAGTACAGGATTTGTTTTGGAAAGCGGGGAAAAACTGCAAAGAATCGCAACGCATTTCAAAGCTCATTTGGGCATTTGCAAGCCAGTCGCACCGAAGTGCAACGCCCCTTGGGTTTCGGCTGTCGTCGAGGCGGACGGCACGGTACGACCCTGCTATTTTCACCCTCCGATCGGATCATTGCGCTCGCAAAGTCTTCCCAAAGTCTTAAACAGTTTTGAGGCACAGCGATTTCGGGCGTCGCTCGACGTGAGCAGCAATCCTGTTTGCAGACGGTGTGTCTGCTCGCTGCATCTGCAGCAATAGAAGGTTTCCTCAGCGGAACGCTTTGGAAATCGGAGTGAAACTGGTGACAAGCTGAAGCTCCAGTCCGTAGCCTTCGGCTCGCGACCATAGCAAGTCGCCCACTTGCCAGAAGTTTCGATCGGTCCAACGGCCTCCGATCTTCAGTAATTGCCGGCGGTTTAGCCGGTACCCCGCCCCAAGTTCGTATACCTCGCGGGGAGCGCCGCCTTGACCTGCGCTGACGCCAGAGCCGTCTTCAAGGGGGCCAGAGCGGAGGATGTTGAAGCGCATCGCGAGGAAAAGACGCGGAGACAAGATGCGCTTCACCTGCGCGTAACCCGCTGTTTCGGATGGTGGCACGCGGAAACCGGGTAATGCGAATCGGAAGTGCTGCCATTCTCCCACGGCCGACCATGACCCTCTCGACCATTCCGCGTCGACTCCCATTCCTGACGCCGGAAAGTCCTGGAGCGTCGTCCCGACGGGCAGCAGGGGCGCAACGGTTCTATCCAAGTAAGGGCCTCGGAAGCCGGACACGCCGACGTGCAATCCGTCGGCGAAGGTATACCCGCCGCCGATGGTCCATTGCCCAAACTGGCTGTTCGATCCCAAACCCTGCGGATTGGCAGGCGAGCTGTTGCTGATTTGCACACGTGCATCGAATCGATGCGAAGAAACCTGTACCTCCACCGCCGGCAGCCCATAGAGCGTCACTGGGACCAGACCATAGCGTTCCGTAGCCGCTCCGCCACACTGGTACTCGACTCCGGAGCCATACGACTGCCCCAGAACCTCGTTCACCCCACACGGAATCTGGTCTGCGCGGAGCGGCAGGTTAGCCGAATAGACGAGCGGCGGGTCGATCAGCGGCTCATCGGCGTCGTTGTAGTCGAGCGGAAAGAGCCCGAACGAAGAGCTGAGCCGGCCGGCTTTGATCAAAACCGCCGCTCCCGGCAAGTTCGTTTTATAGCCAACGAACGCCTGCATGAGATTGAATTGGACTGGCTGTTGGTCCTCGGCGCCGATTAGATACGGGAAGTATGAGGATGAATGCGCTTCGAGCGTGGAATACAGGAACCAATGCGGTCCAAGTTTTAAGACCGGCGATGCCAAGGCCCGAAAGCCCGGCTTGAGATCTCCGGATTCGGAAACAGCCGCTCCGCTGGAATAGCGGAGATCACCGCTGACGGTCATGGGAACGGAGAATCCGTAGTTTGCTTCCTGGGCCGCAATCGAGAGGCAGGCAAACAGCGTGCAGATCGTAAGTTGTGCAGGGAGGCGCAGCATTATTGGTTAAACCTCCATCACTAAGACGGCATCGGGCTGCGCTGCCGCCTCGTCTTTCGGAAGATTGATGGTGAACCAAAATGTGGAACCAACGTTCACCTCGCTCTCGACTCCTATTTGCCCGCCCATGAGCTCGACCATCTCTTTTGCCACCGTGAGGCCGAGACCCGTCCCACCGCGGCGGCGCGTCAGGGAACCGTCGGCTTGGGTAAATCGTTGGAAGATTAATTCGCGCATATCCGCTGCGATTCCAATTCCGGTGTCCTCGACAGCCAGCTTCATTGCCGCATTGCGCCCGTCCTCGCGCACACACGCGCAAGAAAGCCGGACCCCGCCTCGCTCGGTGAACTTCACAGCGTTTTCGCCCAGATACATCAAGACCTGCCGGATACGCGCGGCATCGCCCCAAAATGTCCTCGGTGCCGAAGGCGGGTAAAGCAGATCGACAGCGATGCCCTTTGCCGCCGCATGCCTTCCGAGATCCGCTGCGAATTCGCTAAGGAGGCGATCCAAGTTGAAGAGGCGCGGCTGCAAGCGCAACTTGCCTGATTCCAGCTCCGAGAAATCCAAAATGTCGTCAATGATCGTCTGCAGAGACTGCGCAGATTGCAGCACAAGTCGCGCGTATTCTTCTTGCTCGTCGTCGAGCTTGGTGCCGAGAAGCACGTCTGTCATTCCGAGGACGCCATTCATCGGCGTGCGCAACTCGTGGCTGATATTAGTGAGAAACTCCGTTTTGAGGCGATTGGCCGATTCCGCCGCATCCCTGGAAATTTCCAGTTCGCGGCGAGAGCGCCGCTCGGCATCCGCGACTCGATTGAACGCTCCGGCAAGCGAGTCCAACTCGCGCACGCCGTTTGCGGCTGTCAGCCGTTCGGGCAGGCCGCCCATCGATTCGCTTCGCCGCAACTGTGCGACAAGGCCGCGCAGCGGCTGGGACACGGAATACGAGGTCGCCAGCGTACATAGAAGCGCGACGATAACACCTGCTGCACCCACTTCGACCAGAATCCGCAGGAATGCGGAATTGAACTCGCGCAGCGGCGCATCGAGAGACCGGAAGCCCAGAAGGCGATAGCCGCCGCCCAATCGCGCTGTCTCAAGCTGGGAAACGACAAAAGTTTGTCCGTCGATTGGCACTTCGCACGTGGCCTCGGCCGGGGAACAGACATGCCGGACCTGCTCTTCAATCGAGCGGTTCCAAGACTGGGGAAAAGTTGATCGGATCACCCGATTTTCGTGCAGCAGAACGGCATCTCCGGCCACTGCAAGACGGTTTAGCTGAAACCGCGAGCCTAACGTCAAGACGGCTCGCGGCTCTCCGGCAATCTCGACCGGCACCATTTGCAGCTCGTACAGAATGCCCCCGATCTCTTCAAGCCCTGCGTGCAAGGGCAGGTCGGGCATGGAAGCGATCTCGCGGCCCTGAGGAAAAACGATC
>JBOGMI010000315.1:0-9202 GCA_050746645.1 Bryobacteraceae bacterium
ATGGCGGGCGCCACCACCACCGCCATGCCGTACATCGCAAACGCCATGCCGCGTTTCTCCACCGAAAACGTGTCGGCCAGAATCGCCTGTTCGGAGGGTTGCAGGCCACCGCCGCCCGCACCCTGCACCACGCGCGCAATGATCAGCATGGGCAGACTGGTGGAGATGCCGCAAACGAAAGAAGACGCGGTGAACAAGCCGATGCAGAAGAGGTAGAAGCGCTTGCGGCCGAGAACCGTTGCCAGCCAGCCGGAAATCGGCAGCACGATGGCGCTCGAAACCAGATAGCTGGTCAAAATCCAGGTCGATTCGTTATACGTTGCGCCGAGCGTGCCCGCGATGTGCGGCAGCGCCACGTTGGCGATGGAGGAGTCGAGCACTTGCATGAAGGTCCCGAGCGTAACCACCATGGCGACCACCCAGGGGTTGTGCGACGGCTTCCAATCGCTATGGCTGATGATCTCGGGCACGGTCAGTGACTAATGCGCACTTGCGGCTCGACCGACATTCCCGGCCGGAGCTGCGCCAGGCCCTTTTGGTTGGGCTTGAAGCGGAGGCGAATCGGGATGCGCTGGACTACCTTCACGTAATTTCCGGTGGCGTTTTCCGGCGGCAGCACGCTCGCCACCGAGCCGGTCGAACCGCCGATGCTCTGCACGTATCCCTTGAAATCGAGCCCGAGCGCATCCACATGCATGGTGGCGCTTTCGCCCGGATGCAGATCCGCAAGCTGCGTCTCTTTGAAGTTCGCCGTCACCCACAGATCGTTCACCTGGACGATGGTGACCAGCGCCTGGCCCGCGGCCACATGCTTGCCGACTTCGGCGGTGCGATTGATAATGATTCCCGAAACCGGCGCGGTGATATGGCAATAGGCGAGCTTCAGCCGCGCCTGCTCCACCTGCGCTTCCGCCATTTCGGCATTAGCTTCGTTCGAGCGCACCATGGCTTTGCGAATCGCCAATTGGTTGGGCGCCACGCGTTTGTATTGCGCCAGCCGGCTCTGCGCTTCTTGTAACTGCGCCTTCCTCTGAGCGATGGTTTGCCCGGCCGACTGCAAGGCGGCCCGGTTCGCTGCAACCGCCGCCTTGGACGCCTTCGCCGTCGCCACGGCTTGCTGATATTGCTGCTCGGAAACCTCCTGCTTTTTGATCAGAATCGAATAGCGCTCGCGGTCGGCTTGCGCTCTCGCGTTTTTGGCTTGCGATTCGGCCAGCTTCGCCGCATAGGATTGGCGGTCGCGTTTGGCCGCGCCCAGCGCCGCTTTCGCATTTGCCACTCCGGCCTCGGCGGTGGAAATGTTGGTGACGTTCTGCACTTGCGTAATCGGGACGCTGGGGCGCTGCTCGACGATCATGCTCTTGGCCTGCGCGAGACGGGCCAGCGCCTGATCGAGAGCGGCTTTGTAGTTGCGTGGATCGAGATCGACCAGCGGATCGCCCGCGTGTACCATCTGGTTGTTGTCTACATAGACTTTCACCACCGTGCCGTCGACGCGCGCGCCGATGGGATTCATGTGGCAATTGACTTGGGCATCGTCGGTGGATGCGAACTGACGTGCGTGCCACCAATAGAGAAAGCCGGCCGCCGCGAGCACGATCAGCACGGCAAAAAAAATCATGAACGCGCGCTTGCGGCCGCGCGGGCGGGCGTTCCGGGCCGCCGAATTCTGCTGCTGCCCGGGCTCCGCTTTCTGCTCCGTCTCTTGTGCCATCAGGGGCGTCCGCCTTTCCGGGAATGGGGTAAACCGGCCTGAGCGTCACCGGTAGCCTTGGCCAGCGCCAGCCGCGCCAGATTGAACGAGTACAGGCTGGAGATGTAATCGCTCTCAGCGGAGGCGACTTGCTCTTGCGCCTGCACCACTTCTACGGTGGAGGCAACGCCGGCATTGAAACGATCTTTCGCTTCGGTGAAAGTCTCATGCGCGTAGTCGCGATTCTTGCCCGCCAATTGCACCTGGCCGGCAGCCGTGCGCAGATCGACCAGAGCCGTGCGCACGTCCTCCTCAATCGCTCCTCGCTCGTTGGCAAGCTCGGCCTGCCGCTGGCGCAGAGTGGCTTCGGCCTGCAGAATATCTCCCTTGATGCGCCGCCCTTCCCAGATCGGAACGTTCACCGAGCCCGCCACCGTGAAGACGCCGTGCATCGAGGTGGGATTCGGGCCGATCACGCCATAATCGCCGCTCAGCGAAACCGAGGGCAACCGCTCGGCATGAGCGGCCGATAAAGCCCGTCTGGCCGCGCGCACCTGCTCTTCGGCGGCCTTCAGATCCGGCCGGCGCCGGAAGGCTGCTTGAATAGCATCGGCGGCGCTGGGCACGGCTGTCTTGTTGAAGCCAAGCGAATCGCTCAGGATCAGTTTGCGGCCGAGCGGCACGCCTACCAAACGCGCAAAGGTGATTTTCTGCTTCTGCAATTGCGATTGAAGAGAACTCAGCCGCTGCTTCTGCGTGTCCAGTTCGACCAGGCTGCGCATCACGTCGATGCGCGCATTCATGCCGGCCTGCTTGCGCACTACCGCCTGGTTATAAACCGCCTGCGCGTTGGCCACCTGCGCCTGCTGCGAGGCAACGCTTTCCCGTTCGGCAACGGTTTGCATATACATGCCTCCGACCGCCAGCAGCACCAGCTGCCGCGCATCCATTGCCGAAAACGAGGCCGCGCGCTCGGTCGCTTTGGTTGCCTTCCAATTTCTGCGCGCCACCGGATCCCAGATCGACTGGCTGAGCGAGGCCTGAGCTTGCGAAACGTTGAACGGACCAACCACCGAGGGGATGGAAAAACCCAACCCGGGCGGCGCCTGAAACTGAAAGCCGTAGGCGGCTAAGTTGACCTGCTGCACGGTATCGCCTATGCTCGCGGAGATATGCGGCAGCAGCGCGCTGAGCGCTTGAAGCCGCCGGGCGCGCATCGCTTCATCGGTATTGGCCGCCGAGAGCGCGCCGAGGTTCGTCCTAAGCCCCAGTTTCACCGCGTTGTTCAGCGACAAGGTAATGGGGCCGGTGGAAGGAATCCTCGTCGCCGGAACACTTCCCTGGTAATCTCCGCCAACCTGAGTCGTGCTGGTCACCGCGGCTACTCCGGTTCCCGGGCTGGCGGACTGCTGCGCGCTGGCCGAACCCACGCTCATCACTCCCGAAAGCGGCAAAGCGGCCGCGCGCGCGCGGGCAGGCGTTCCCGGCGCGGGCAATTGCGCCCAGGCGCAGCAGGCGATAGCGGCCAGAATGGAGATACGCTTAACCATTTCCATACATAGATGTACCATATTTGATACGTGTATGTATATAATCTAAAAAAGATGGTACGCAGCGCGGCGGAAGAAGTTCCACTAAATAAGCATCAACAAAAAACCGAGACCACGCGCCGGAAACTGCTGACAAGCGCACGCAAAATTTTTGCCCGCGACGGCTTCCAGGCCGCCCGGATCGAAGATATTGCCGCCGATGCCGGCCATACCCGCGGCGCCTTCTACGCACATTTTCCGGCCAAAGAAGACCTGTTCCTGGCGCTGCTCGAATTTCAGGCGCGCACGCACAAGGAGCGCATCCGCCGCTTGCTCGAAAACTGCTCCGGCGAGGAGGAACGGCTCCAATGTCTGCGCGGCTATTACGTGGCGCGGCTCTCGGATCGCGAATGGAACATGCTGATGCTCGAATTCAAGCTGTTCGCTCTGCGCCATGGAAAACTGCGGGCGCGCCTGGCCGCCGCGCACCGCCGCATCCGCGATTCGCTCCATCTTGAATTAATCCAGGAACTGCTCCCGGAACGCTTGCGCACCGACGCGGACCTGTTCGAATTGCGCCGGCTCGGTCTGGAAGCCATGCTGAATGGCCTCGCGCTCGAGCGCGCCTACGATCCCAAGCGAATCTCCGAGACCGACGCGGCTCGCCTGCTGGGGCACGCGTTTGACACGATGCTTGGGCTGTAGAGAGTCCTGAAAAATAGCAAGACCGCTCGCTTGGATGCGCGGCTCAGAATCGGCGTATCGGAGACAAAGGTCAGGCGGCTTTTGCGGTTTTCATAGAGTCGCGCATGGCTGGGCGGGCGAGATGGGCGGCTCGGCCACGCGTGAGATGGCTCTCGATTTCGGCAGTTGAAAAAACGAACCCAAATGCGGCCGGATCGAAGGGCCGATCGTCTTTTTGGGCCGCGAGATAGAGCTCGGCGGCGGCTTCCATCTGCTGCTTTTCCTTTTGGATACGCTCCTGTTGAAGCTGGCGCAGTTCGGCCGTGTCCTTGACACGCTGGCGTTGGAGACGTGCTTCCTGGATCTGCAGATTGCGGATCTGCTTTTGGTAGATCAGGAAGGTGTGGACCTCGATGAGGGCGGCGCGGCGCTCCGGGTCTTCGTTCTCAAACTCGCGGGCAAACTCAAGCTGGCCGCGAGCGAAGATGGCGGATTCGAGCGCGGGAACCCGGAGGACGCGCCACATGTTATCGGCGATGGACTGGGCGAGCGACTGCTCGCGCACGCCGACGGGGTTGAGTTCTTTCATAAACTCGCGGACATGATGCTCGTAGGCGGCGACGTCGTCGGTGGGGAGGAGCACGGTGCGGCCGGTGAGTCCGGTTTTGACGGCGTTGAAGGCGGATTTAGCCTTCCCTGCCGGAGTGGACGGTCCGGTCGAGAACTGGGCGTTCTTTCGATTGGCATCGATTTGGGCTTGCGTGATGTTGCTCATAGCTGACTGAACGTAGCACGCGGAAGGGCGAAAGCGAACTTTCCACATATGGAAAAGTCGCGGAAGTGGATGAGAGGAAGGGGGAAATATTTTTTGGCGAGATTTGTCACCCGCTTGCAAAACTCGTGATGGATCAGATGCCGGCGGCGGAGTGGAAGGGGGCGAATAAGGCTCCGAGTGAAGCTTTGCAGGGATAAGCAGGTCGGCCGGAAGAGAAGGCACCCGCGACTTCGCGACTTAAGGATGCTCGTTTGGCGGCAGTGAAGGGTGTTTGTCGTTCCTAATCCGCTGCTGGGTGCTGCAAAGCGTCTGTTGATTCAGGAGTTGGCGACTGCACAGGGGAGCATAGCGCGTTTTACGGCCAAGTGGAGCGGAAGTCTCAGACGTTAAGGCCAGGAGATGCCAACCGTTTGAGGAAACTGGTTATTATGCTGATGCGGCAGTTCCCGTCTGACGTCATGTAGGCGAATACATCTGGTTTTCAGAGGACGGCACCACTCGCATTTACTTCAAAGTCGAGAGTGTTGCGCACTCCATCGGTGGCGATGGCCAAATGAGTGCAACGACCTCAGTTTCATGAAGGATGGAACTTGAGACGGTTCGGCACGTGCCGCCGTCTCTCAAGATGGTTAAGTCTTGAGATGGTTAAGTCTTGAAAATGCAAAAAGCGCGGCTTTACGCCCCGGCCCTTCTGGTTTCCGCGGACGCCGCCGATGGTGAAACCCTCCGGCGTTGCCTTTTCGCATACTGTCGCGTATTCTCAAAGCTATGGAACTGCTTACGCCCGATGAGATTGTCCGTTTGTCTCCGCCCGAGCGACTCGCGCTAATCGCGCAGCTTTGGGACAGCCTTGAACATGAGCAGCTTCCGTTGACCGGCCCGCAACAGGTGGAACTTGAACGCCGCCTTTCATCGCTCGATCAGGACCGCAGCGACGGCGTGACGTGGGCAGCGTTGAAGGCTGAACTAGAGCAGCGTTGCCCGTAGTGTTCCGGATTATTTTCACTCAGGCCGCACGCCTGGAATTGATCGAGGCGCAGGACTGGTATGAGGGCGAAGCCGCCGGATTAGGCCGACGCTTCCGCGCTGCGATTGACGCCTTGGCCGAGCGCATGAGCACCAACCCCCGGCAGTTTCCCGTTGTATTCAAGACCGTGCGCCGCGCCCTCTTGCGCCGCTTTCCCTACGCGCTGTTTTTCGCCGTTGACGGCGATACCCTATTTGTCATCGCCTGTTTCCACGCCAGCCGCGACCCCGCGCAATGGCAAAAGCGAGCGGGAAGCTAAAGCCGAAATTCCTTACGAGTAGCCGCCGCGCCGCATTTATCCACGTTTTGAAAGCATCTCATCGAGTTGCAACGGCATTCGCAACACTATCTGGCTCAATTCTGTGACTGTAGTCTCATCCAGCATTTTGCCTTTATCCTTAATCAGCTTTTCTGTGTTGCTTGCTATGAGCGCAGCTTTCAGTTTTCCCCGCGCTTCTTTATCGAGTTGGCACAGCACAGCTTGTGTTGCGACCACTTGCGAAATAAGCGCAAGGCAAACTCCCGTTAATGTTCTGATTTCATCTTGCGAGTTTTCAGGCATAAGTGAAGTGTACATTCATGCTGGTGCCGTTGTGCCGTCATGTTGCTGAAAGGTCCCTTAAGCGAACAGATCCGATACCTTTTTCGCCGTGGCAAGCTTCGTATAAGTCGTGTAGCGCGGCCCCTGCATCGAACCTCCCGGAGCGTCCGCGAATGGTATCGGCGTAATTGGCTTTGCCGGCTCAGAAAAAATAAGCTTGTACTTTCCGCTTTCGCCATAAGGCTCGATACGAGCGACTGGCGCGACATGCGTAATGGCGGACACAGGGTCTGTCTGGTATGCGGCAATCCATTTAATGTTCTGAAGCTTGCCACCTGAAATTCGAATGGCATACCAGCAGTTCTCTCCAAGGAAGGCCTTCTCAAAGCCTTCTTTCTGTGCCGGGACGATGACCGTATCAGGCCCTGTTGAAACAGCGGGACGAACATCGTAAACGGCCTTTGTCGCCGGTGTAGCTACTGGCTTCGGAATTTCGAGCGCGTGAAGTCCGACCAGAGGCAGTATCTGCAATATCTCTTTTAGGAAGCCCTTCGTATCCGCCTTCTCGCTTTCTGTTAGCGCAGGCTCTTGGGGTGCGTTGCCATTATCAAGGTGACTACGCCGGGCTTGTTTAGCTTGGTTCACGAGAGCAAATTCGAGCCACTGGACGTGAGCTTTATTCAGCCCCCGATTGGTGGACACGAACGCGATGCCCCAGGACCAAAATTCCTTGGTTTTGAAATGATTGTCGATCCGCTCGCGGACGCCGTCGCCTTCACCAATGTAGATCGTTGGCAAGTCATCGTCACTCGTCAACCCGACAAGGATATAAACCCCTGCGTCGTTAAACGATGCGCGGCTCTTAGTCTCGGGCCATTTTTCGCGCGGAAAGACGACGCCCTGCCCTGTCCAGTTCATCCGGTCGATGATGCGTACCCCTTGAGGGTCGCCATTGGGGACAAAGATGCGGATTGTGTAAGGGTCAGCGTTCATAGCAATAAGCGCAAACTAGCATCTTCTACCGCAAACACGAAAGTGACATTCTAACGCGTTGTGCAAAACGGGTAAGTTTCGCAACACGACAAAGCGCCATCGAATTGTTTCGAATGGCAATTACCTTCGCCGATTGTGCAGCGCGCGGACACCAGCATCGATGAGAAATCCAACCCCTAGCAGGACGCAGAGCATTGCTCCTTGCAGGAAGAATGGCCCACCATCATCCCGACCGATGCTCAAAACCACCGGCACGGCGATACAGACAATGGTGATGCCGAAGAAGATCAGCGCCCACTTTACAAGGGGGTTGAGAGTATTTCCGCCGACCCTCTGCTTGCCCTCGCCGAAACGCCCCCGTTCTAAGAAGTCTTCCTGTTCGTCGGGCGCTCGCATTCCGGTTAGAAGAAGTTATCCCAAAAGGCTCCGCGCCTAGCCGACCGGACGTTTTAGAACGGGTAAGTTTTGAGAGAACTGTCGGCGCCCTGGATCAGGGTTATCAGCGTCTCGAAATTCAGTCTCAAGACGGGGGCGTCGCGAGCCTCCGTATTGCTGTCGGTACCGTTGCAGAACTCTGTCTCAAAAAAGCTCCAACGTCTTCGCCCGGTGTGCGTTTCCGCTTTGACGTAAAGTCGGCATCTCGGATATGTGAACGGCGATTCGCCAACACGGGGTAAAACGCTTTGCCCTGGGCAGGCGAAACCGCCTGCCTCACGATAGAGATCAGATAACCGACTGGATCAGGACACAAGGGCCGGATCGAAAACCGCTTGGCAGGTCAAAGGAGGCTGCTGGAAAGGCCCGTGCAAACCGCTCCCTTTGGTCGCGGCTCTGATATGGTCTGAAAACAACCAATACCGATTCTGAGCCGCGCGCAGGAGTGCGCGCGCCACTGTAAGTCTTGAGCTCACCGGTGCCCGCTGGAATGCCGCGCTGCGCACTCACGCTCCGAACCTGGCTAAATGGCGCAATTTGTCCGGATTCAGCACCACATACAGCGCGTGAATGACGCCGTCTTCGATCTCGAACGCCGCCGTCTGTACCGGTCCCTCGGGTCCGTCCAGAATCGCACCGGGCAGGCCATTAATCGGCGCAAAGCGCAGCACGAAGGCGTCGCGCCACCCTTTGCGGGCGGCACCGACCAGGAACCGTGCCGCACGATCGGCGCCGTCGAGCACGTTCAGCGGCGCGGCCGTCTTGCCGCCGCCGTCGGTGACGACGCGCACGTCGCTCGCGAGCAACTGTGTCAGCGCATGGAGATCGCCGGCGCGCGTGGCCGCCACGAATGCAGACATGAGCTGCGCGTGCTTCTCCTCGATCTCGCCCGAACGCTCCGGAGGCAGTAAGGCGCCGCGCGGCCGTAAGGCACGCACGTGTGCGCGGGCGCGAGCGCCCAATTGCCGGCAGGCAGCCTCGCCACGCTCCAGCATCGCGGCCACTTCGCTGAACGAGAAATCGAAAACGTCGTGCAGCAGGAAGGCAGCCCGCTCGAGCGGGGACAGCCGGTCCAGCATCAAGAGCAGCGCTACGGACAGATCCTCGGCCAGCTCGGCGCGGCTGTCCGGCGCGAGCGCTGCCGAATCGACCACCGGCTCCGGCAACCAGGGACCGACATACTCCTCGCGGCGTGCGCGGGCCGATGTCAGCATGTCGAGACAAAGCCGCGTCGTCGTGGTCATCAAAAACGCTCTCGGGTCCGCCACTTTGCCGCGGTCGGCCTCATGCCAACGCAAGTACGTCTCCTGCACTGCGTCCTCGGCGTCGGTGAGCGATCCAAGCATGCGGTATGCGAGGCCGAGCAGGCGGCGGCGGTAGGGCTCGAAGCTCGCGGCGGGATCCGGAATCGAGCTCGCGGAACTCACGGAGTGTGCACCGCTACATCGGCTTGCACCGGCGCGCGGCCGTGATCGAGGATTACGGGCGTACCGCTCACGACGACACGCGTGCAAGCCTTGCCGTG
>JBOGMI010000316.1:0-2880 GCA_050746645.1 Bryobacteraceae bacterium
TAAACCCAGCGCGGGGTAAACCCCGCTTTCCATAACGCGAAACGTTATAAACTGTTCTTATGATTCGCTCCTTTACCGACAGAGAAGCGAAGAAGCTGTTTGAAACTGAAAAGAGCCGCCGATTTGGCTCAATTGCAAGAGCCGCGGTTCGTAAATTGACCCAGCTTGATACCGCCAAATCCTTGGAAAGCTTAAGAGTACCTCCGGGGAACAGACTCGAAGCGCTGTCCGGCGATCGTGCCGGCCAGTACAGTATCCGGATCAACGATCAGTTTCGCATTTGCTTTCGCTGGGAAAACGGCGAGGCGGTCGATGTCGAAATCGTGGACTATCATTGAGGTACGCGCATGAGTTTTCACAGACCAAAAAACGGCTGGCGCATTAAGCGCAAGCCGGTGCATCCTGGGGAAATGCTCCGCGAGGAATTTCTCGTGCCGCTAAAATTGTCTGCCAACAAACTGGCGGCGGAACTTTGCGTGCCCGTGACACGGATTACCGAAATTCTGAACGAAAGGCGATCGATCACTGCCGATACGGCGCTTCGGCTGGAGCGGTATTTCGGAATGAGCGCGGAGTTTTGGCTGACGCTTCAACAAAACTTCGATTTGCAGACGGCACGGCAGCACGAAGGCGCCAAGGTGAACGAAGAGGTGCGGCGCCGCGCAGGCCGGGCTGCGTAGCAGGGTTACTGAAGGAACGCGCGCAGGAGCAAACGGACCTTAACTCGCGTTGGCACGTTGATGCGCTGACTCAGCACGGAATAGTTTGCTTTTTCGATGCGCGCCAGCAGCCGCTTGTAAATCTCGCGCAGCGCCCAAAGGGAGCGGCGGCTGGATGGATAAATCAGTTCGCTGAGCGGTGCGGATTCTTCATACAAGGCGCGCGCGCGCGCGGCTTCGAAGCGCATCAGCTCGCGAAAGCGATCGTCTTCGGTTCCCTTCCGCAATTGTTCGGCAGTTACGCCGAACCGGTCGAGATCCTCTTGCGGTACATAGATACGGCCGAGAGTGGCATCTTCGCGCACGTCGCGCAGAATATTTGTGAGTTGGAAAGCGACACCGCACCTCTCGGCCAGTTTCAGCGCGCGGACGGATTCGAAGCCGAAGATATAAATGATGGTCATGCCGACGACGGACGCAACGTGATAGCAGTAATCGTATAACTCCTCAAATGTCTGTAACCGGCGCGGGTCGAGATCGGAGGCAACTCCCTCGATCATCTCGTAAAAGAAACGATGCGGAATCGAGTAGCGCTCCACCGTGTCGTAAAAAGCCGGCCACATCGGGCTATCGGTAACTGCTCCACGAAACACGCGATCCAGTTCCATGCGCCAGAGCGCGATTTTGCGTTGTAGATCCGCCTTGTCATTGTGCCCCGGCTCGTCGCTTAGGTCGTCGCAATGGCGCATGAAGGCGTAGATGGCGCACATGGCGTCGCGCTGGGGTTTTTCGAGTAGAAGAAACGAGTAATAAAAATTCTTCGCCCGCTTGCGCGCGATCCTGCGGCAATAGCGATAAGACTCGGTCGCGGAATAATGAGCTAAAACCGGAGGAACCGCGGCAGGCATCTTAGCAGGATAGCAGCGCGCTCCGCTTTCGATATGTGCGGACGGCGCTTCAGGACGTTATAGTTTTGCATGCGGATCTTTTCGAGAATCTTCAATCCTCCCCGGCTGAACAGTTCGAGATCGAACGCAAGCCGGTGATCCACCGTTCCGACCAGCGGCAAGCCTTTTCGAAAGAGAGCCCCGGCAACTTCAACCGCTTCGCGCATCGCGAGCTCGAAATTGCGATTGCATTCGAGAGCAAAAAGCTGCTCGACGGAATAGCTATGCCGCGCCAGCACATCGAGCGGGAGATACACGCGGTCCTTTTGCAGATCGACCGCGACATCCTGCCAGAAATTCGCAAGCTGCAAAGCCGTGCAGGTGTAATCGGAGAGCCGCTGGCGTTCGGCGTCGCGGTAGCCGCAGAGATAAAGTACCAGATGGCCGACCGGATTGGCGGAATTGGTGCAGTAGCCAAAGACTTCTTCGAAATTGCGATAGCGCGTGACGGTTTGATCCTGTTCGAAAGCGCAGATGAGGCGATCGAACGGCTCGATGGGAATCTCGAACTGCCGAACCGTTCTTCTAAGCGCGACAAAGACCGGATGTGCCGCTTCGCCGCGATACATGGCTTCGAGTTCGGTGCGCCACCAGGAGAGCAGGCGCAAACTCTCGTTCGGATCGCCGATCTCGTCGCCAAGATCGTCGGCCCAGCGGCAATAGGCATATACGTTGTAGAAATCCTGGTGCAGACGCTTGGGGAGAAGGAAGCTGGCGATGTGAAAATTTTCATAGTGGTGTGTCGCGAGCCAGCGTGTGTAGGCAAGCGCTTCCGGCTCCGAATGAGCGGCCTCGGGAACCGCCGCGCGGAGATATTCTTTCGGCTGTAAGAGTGCGACTGGCACACCTGTTCCTATTGTCTACGAAACCGCTCGCTTGCGCGCGCGGCTCGGAAACTATGGAACGATGGCGGTTTTGATGCGGTGGTTGGCGCCATTGGCCATTTCCTTGAGCACGCGCGGCAGCGCGGCAAGCGGCTCTTCGGTCGTCACGAAGTGACGTGCGCCCGCTTCGCCGCGCGATACCATCTCGAGAGCACGGCGGATGTATGCCGGCGTGTGATGGAAGCTCGCTTTGCAGGCGATTTCGGAATAATGGAGCAGGCTGCTATCGAGTCCGACCTTTGCGCCCGCGGGGCAGCCTCCGAAGAAATTGACCACACCGCCTTTGCGCGCCAGTTCGAGCGCCAGTTCCCAGGTCTCCGGCTGGCCGATGGCCTCAATCACGACGTCGGCGCCGCGACCGCAGGTGCGCCTGCGGACTTCTGCCGCAAT
>JBOGMI010000317.1:0-5858 GCA_050746645.1 Bryobacteraceae bacterium
ATCTGCGCCTGCTTGGATCGGCTAACTGCCGGATTTAGGTTTATAGGCGAGGGGCGCGAAAATGGCGGCCCCGGCGGCCGCCGATCCAATTCCAAATCTTACTTTTTGTTCTGTTTCACTCATGAGCCATGATCTCCTTCTGGATTGCAGACACAGGATTCTCATTAGTCTAGGCGGAAATTGAGTTCCGCCGCGTGCCCGCATTCCGATTATGGGATGCCGCATGAACCGCGGTGATTTCAGGCATGCGGGCACGCAAAGTTGCGGAAACTCAGCTAGCGCGTTCCATCGGAGTCGGTGGTCTGGTCGCTGCCACGGGCCGGCGAAGGCCGCGAATGCCCCGTCCCATGCCGCCTCCCCAGATTCCGCCCACGCATCCAGCTACGATACCGCCGAACAGAACCAGGAACAAAGTCGAGGCGTCGCCATTGACCATGTTCAATCTCACTCCGGCTACCGTGTTGGCGGCGCCGCGCTGAATTTGTCGTGCTGCCGTTTGAGTTGCTGCACCCGTGTTAGTGGCGGCCGCCGGAGTAGCCGTGTTCGCGGTGACCGCCGCCGTGCGCACTGCGGAAAGCGAAGCGCTCAAAGCGCCCCAAAACAGCCACGCGGCGACCATGAACGTCGCGAAAGTAGTGAGCCCCCACACCACGGCGCCGTGTACGCGACCAGTACCGTAGGTGTTGCGCGAAAGCTTCGCGGCGACCCATCCGCCAACAAACAACGCGACGAAGATCGTGACAAAATACCACGCCTTGCCCCATTGCAGCGCGACGCCACGCCCCTGCGTGAACGCGATGAAAAGGCCGAAAGTTCCGAGCAGCAATTCGGTCGCAAGCGCGACCAAAGTCCCTCCGAACACGGCCGCCCAGGAAATTCTCTTGCCCGGTTCAGTATCGATTACCGGGCTGCCATATGGTAATGCCTCTGCTGCCATGAATTAACCTCCGGTATATTAGACTGGCGACTGCCAGTTCCGATTACTGGAAGCTCCAATTAGTTGAAATTGCTCTTTGAATTAGTCCACGGATGTCACGTACTTATGACAGCCTTTAGCTGATCGCCGCTTCAAATACCTGAAATTTCTCAGTCTCCCCGCGCTTTACTTTGAGGCCGAGGCCCGCTCGGGAAAGATCCGGCTTCACTTTGCCACGTTTCGCTGTAACTGCGCCGTCAAAGATCATATGCTCAATGCGGGCATGATCGTGAAAGTATTCAACGTTGATCGCGGATGTCACAGCGCAACACACGCTGGCATGCACAGAGGGACAGGTGTGGGCGGAGTACGGGATGTGACTAATCTCACAGGCATGGCCAATCTTCAAAAAGTTTGTAATTCCTCCGCAGCGAGTCACGTCGGTCTGCAACACATCAACGGCCTGCGCTTTTAGCAGAAGGTATGCGTCCTCTAAGACATAGATATACTCTCCGGCGGCAATCCGCATAATCGGCGGAGCGTGTTCGACCATCATCCGCAGCCCGTCCCGATCGTCCGAGGTGACAGGCTCTTCGAACCAGCGCACGCCGAGATCCGCGAACTGCTTGCTCTTATTCAAAGCCTCTTTGCGGTCAAATGCTCCGTTCGCGTCCACGAATAACTCCGCCCTGCCCTTCAGCGCCTTCTGCACGGCGGCAATCCGGCGAGCATCCTGAGCCGGATCTCGGCCGATTTTCATCTTCACGGATTCGAAACCGTCCGCGGCCCAGCCGGATAGCTGCTCTACCAACTGCTTCTCCGTGTAAGAAGTAAATCCTCCACTTCCGTAAGCTGTCGTTTCGCCGCGCTGCTTCCCTAATAAGTTAGCCAGCGGCTGCTGGAGAATATGAGCCTTCAAATCCCACAGACAGATATCGATCGCCGAAATGGTATTCGAGACCAGGCCCGGACGGCCCCAATTGCGCACTTTGAGATCCAGCGCAAGGTGAATCGCGGGTATATCGAAGGTATCTCTTCCGATTACTTCAGCGCCGATCAGTTCCTGGGCAACGTTCGCGGCTGTCTGGTTCGCATACGAGTAACCTAACCCCGAAAATCCGCCAGCCGCGAGTTCTACTAGCACGACAGTTGTCGAATCCCACTCGGCGGTGCCGTCGGATTCCGGCTGTTCGGTGGGGATGCGGAGCGCCGACACTCTTCCAGAAGAAACTTTGGGGCCGGGAACTGATTTGGACATTTCGCTGCGTTAGAGTTCGCGGCGCGCATAAACGTGACGACCCATCGCGCAAGCCTTCGTCGCGCAACAGTTTGGAATCGCGCTCGTCTACGCTATGGCGAGCACATGGCAGAAACCTTGGTTCCAACTCTGACGCGGGCCGTAACGGTTATCGACGAACACATCAAAGACGGCCGGTTTCAAAGATCGCTGGCACTGGTGACCGCGGCATCTAGCCTGGCGAGCGGGCTGGAGGTTGCCTACGAGCACTACAAGGGCAGCTACAGCAATCCGGTCATGTACACGCCGATCATCCTCAGCGGCGTGCTGACCGGAGCGGCGATCGCCGGCTTTTTCAGCCGCAAGGCGGCAAGAACGGTTCTACGCTGGACCGCGCTGACGACGCTGATGAATGGGATAACGGGGTTTGTGTTCCATATCCGCGGCATTCAGCGCAAACCCGGCGGATGGCGGCTCCCTCTGACGAACATCATCATGGGGCCGCCGATTTTTGCTCCGCTGCTGTTCGGCACGGCCGCGTACCTGGGCTTCCTGGCTTCGTATCTGCGCCGGGAAGAAGATGCTAGAGAGAGCACCGATCCGCGATACACCGGATGGCGGCGTGAGTTACACGAAGGACGCTTTCAAAAACACCTTTGCGCGGTAGCGGCATTTTGGACCGTGTTTTCCGGCCTCGAAGCCTGGTATTCGCATTACAAAAGCCGCTTTCGCATCTGGTCGCAGTGGACGCCGGTGATCCTGTCGCCGATCCAGTTGGGAGTTTGCGTCAGCTCAATCTGGAGCGAGCGCATGGCGAAGCTGCTACTGGCGCCGGTATCGATGCTGGCGCTTGCCGATGGAGCGATCGGATTCGGCTATCACGTGCGGGGAATTGGGCGCCGCTCGGGCGGGGGCAAGCATTGGCTCTACAACATCCTCTACGGTCCGCCGATTTTCGCACCGCTGCTGTTTTCGGCATGCGGCGCTTTGGGATTTCTTGCGAGCTTATTGCGAAGGGAAGGTCATGACGGAAACCGAAAACAAAAAGAGTGACTGGATCCGGGACGGGAAGACCCGCGCTCCCATTCCTCCGATGGAGCAGCCGGGCTACTATCCTGGCTATCGCATCATGAGCCAGAAAGCGTATTGGGATGCTGCGACGCGCCGGGTGGTAGAAGACAGGCTTTATCATGTGCCGCCCATCCGCTTCTTCACGCCGGACGAGGTTCCCACGATCGAAGCGATTGTGAACCGGATTCTGCCGCAAGACGACCGCATTCCGGAAAAGAAAATTCCGGTGCTGCACTACATCGACGAGCGATTGTTTGAGGACATCGTCGACGGCTATCGGTTCGCGGATATGCCTCCCGACCGCGAAGCCTATCGCCTCGGCATTCAGGCGATCGACGAGACCGCGCGCAAGTTGGGCGCAAAACCATTCGCCGCGCTCGATCCCATCAAACAGGACGAAGTGCTCAAGACGATTCACGACGGCAAGGAAATCGCCGCGCATCGCATCTGGAAGCAAATGTCGATCCACCGCTTCTGGCACACGCTGGTTCAAGATTGTGTGGCCGCCTACTACTCGCATCCCTGGGCCTGGGACGAGATCGGCTACGGAGGCCCGGCTTATCCGCGTGCCTACACGCGGCTCGAAAACGGGCAGCCCGAGCCGTGGGAAGTGGACGAGCAGCCCTATGAATGGCTGGCGCCGGTGGATTCGCTTTCCGATACCTACGAGCCGCTCGGAACCGGCCCCGTCAGCGTAACGAGCCAGGGAGGAACGCATTGAAGGAACCGAGCTTCTTGAGAGAACCAATAGGGGGTCCGTTCCGGCCGCCGCGCGAAAACCAAAAGATCCTTGGTCCGCTGCAACGGCTTCCCCGAGGGATGCAGCGGTTCGCCGATAGCGAATGCGTGGATTACGTTGTGGTCGGACTCGGCGCGGGCGGTGGCGTGATGCTGCAGCGGCTGGCGAAAGCCGGCTTCCGCGTGGTGGGCCTCGATGCCGGCCCGTTTTGGGATTCCGAGCGCGACTGGGTGAGCGACGAAAAAGGCGCGCACAACCTTTACTGGAACGATCTGCGTATCACTGGCGGAAAAGATCCGCTCGCTTTCGGAGAAAACAACAGCGGCAAAGGCGTGGGCGGAAGCACGGTTCATTGGGCGGCTTTCACGCCGCGCTTTCATCCTTCCGACTTTCGTGTTCGCTCGGAAGACGGCTTGGGGTTCGATTGGCCGATCTCGTATTACGATCTCAAGCCCTATTACGAACTGCTGGAGCGGGAGCTTCCGGTTGCGGGTCCGGCCTATTTTCCCTGGGGCGATCCGCATGGCTATTCCTACGGTCCGCATCCCTTGGGCGGCGTAGGGAACGTGCTGGTGAAAGGCTGCAGCAAGCTCGGGATTGGCGTCTGCGCCGGCGGGCCGGTCGCCATCAATTCCGGCTCACGCGGCGACCGGCCGCACTGTATCTACCGCGGCTATTGTATTCAAGCCTGCAAAGTGGGCGCAAAAGCCAGTACTTTGATTACGCATATTCCCGAGGCGCTGCGCTATGGAGCCGAAGTGCGGGATTGGTCGATGGTGTTTCGCATTTCAATGCGCGATCGCCGCTGGACCGATGGCGTTTTCTACTATGATCGCGAGGGCCGCGAGCATTTTCAGCGAGCCAAGGCCGTCATCGTCGCCGGATATTCGATCGAGACGCCGCGGCTGCTGATGAACTCCGCCTGCGCCGGGCACGAGCGCGGCATCGCCAATTCCAGCGATACGCTGGGCCGGTACTTGATGGCGCAAGCCGGAAATGTCGTGCTGGGGCGGTTCGCCGAGCCGATCCGGATGTACAAAGCGCCGCCCGCGCACGCGCTGAGCGAACATTTTTACGAGACCGATCCGCGGCGTGACTTTGTTCGCGGCTTCGCGATTCAAACCGTGGGTCCGCTGCCCATCGCCTTCGCCAAACAGATGATGAAGGCCAAAGGCGCCTGGGGCTGGGGCATGCGCCGCATCTTAATGGACTACAATCACTGGGCGGCGTTGGGCGTGCTGGGCGAGATCCTGCCCTGGGCGGACAACCGCGTCACTATTGCGGAGGACAAGGACCAATACGGCATCCCGGTGGCGCGGTCAACCTTCGCCATGCACGAGAACGATAAGAAGGTGACGAAATTCGGCGTGCAGAAAGTGAAGGAAGTGCTGCTGGCCGCGGGCGCCGAGGAAGTGGTCGAAGAATCGCGCTATGCGCACCTGGTGGGCGCGGCGCGTATGGGAAACGACCCTGGAGACTCGGTGGTGGACCGCTTTGGCCGCACCCACGATGTAAACAATCTGTTTATCTCCGACGGCAGTGTGCTGCCAACGCAGGGGTCCGCGAATCCCGGACTCACAATCATGAGCCTCGCGGCGCGCGCGGCCGACTATTTGATCTCGCAAGGCACGCAGATCTTCGAATCGGAATACCGGGACATGACCGACCCGCCGCTGCGCCGGCATCTCGCGGTTGCGGGTACTTTTAGCAAAGGCGTGCCGCGGGTTTTTTAGCTCAGCCCCTGTTACCCTCGATTCTTGGCTTCTCCACTGCTCGAGATCGAAAACGTGTTTGTGCAGCGCGGCAATTGCATGGCGCTGAACGGCTTCACGCTGCGCATTGAGCGTGGAGAACACGTCGCCATCCTGGGACCGAACGGCAGCGGAAAATCGACG
>JBOGMI010000318.1:0-5038 GCA_050746645.1 Bryobacteraceae bacterium
GGGCGACACCGGCCTGCTGCTCGATCCGGAAACGCGCGAGCGAGTCGCCGTGGTTGAAACGACTTACAAGCCGGCGCCCGCTTCCGCGGTGCAGAAGATTCAAGCCTTGCGGCCGATCCGCAAGGGCGATCGCCTGCTCGCTGTGGTTGATCGCGCACGCGCATCCACCATGCGGCACCACACGGCGACTCATCTTTTGCATGCCGCGCTGCGTCAGGTGCTCGGGCCCCACGTGAAGCAGGCCGGCAGCGTGGTCGAGCCGAGGCGATTGCGCTTCGATTTCTCCCATTACGCCGCGGTTACTTCCGAAGAACTCGCCGAAGTGGAACGCCTGGTCAACGAGCAGATACTAGAAAACCGCGAGGTCGTGACGGACGTGATGGAACTGGATCAAGCGTTGGCAACGGGCGCGATGGCATTGTTCGGAGAGAAATACGGCGAGCGCGTGCGTGTGGTCTCGGTTCCCGATTTCAGCCGCGAGCTTTGCGGCGGCACACACGTCCGCCGCACCGGCGATATCGGCCTGTTCAAGATCGTCTACGAGGGCAGCATTTCAGCCGGGGTGCGTAGGATCGAGGCGATTACCGGCACCAGCGCGCTCGAAAGATTCCAGACGGCCAGCGCACAGCTCGCACAGATTGGCGCGCTGCTGCACACGACCGAAGCCGACGCCGTCGAGCATCTCGAAAAAACTTTGGAACGTCAGAAAGCGATCACCGCGCAGTTAGAGCATCTGAAGGAGCAAATCGCTCACCGCCAGGTGGAGAACCTGACTGGACGCAGGGTCAACGGAGCGACCGTGATTGCGGAGAAGGTCGAAGGCCTGGATGCCAAGCAACTGCGCACGATCGCCGATTCGCTGCGCAATAAGTGGGGCAGCGCGGTGGTTGTGATCGCTTCGGTGAACGGGGAGCGTATCCCGATCATCTCCGCCGTCAGCAAGGATCTTACCGGCAAAGTGCAGGCGGGCAAGCTCGCCGGCGAAGTTGCCAAAGCGATCGGAGGAAAAGGCGGCGGCCGTCCGGATATGGCCGAGGGCTCGGGCCGGAACGCGGGCGCTTTGCCGGCCGCGCTCGAAAACGTTTATCGAAGCGTGGAAGCATTACTCGGATGAGAGAAAAATTCGACGTGGCCGTCATCGGCGCGGGACCAACCGGCCTCGCCTGCGGCATCGAAGTGCAAAAACGCGGCTTCTCGGCCATTCTCCTCGACAAAGGCTGCATCGTAAATTCGATTTATCACTATCCGACCAACCTGGTGTTTTTCACCACTCCCGAGCTGCTTGAAATCGGCGATATCCCCATGACGTCGCTGAACGAAAAGCCGGGGCGCACCGAAGCGCTGAAATATTACCGCCGCGTGGCCGATCATTACAAGCTGAATGTTCACCAATACGAGCGCGTGCTTGGATTCAACGGTGAGGATGGCGCATTCACGCTCGAAACGGAAACCAATTGGGGCGAGCGTGCCTGCTATGAGGCGAAGAAAATCATCCTCTCGACGGGTTACTACGATATTCCGAACCGCTTGAACGTGCCGGGTGAAGAGCTTGATAAGGTCATCCACTATTACCGGGAAGCGCATCCTTACTACGACCACGACGTGCTGCTGGTGGGGGCGAAAAACTCGGCGGCGATTGCTGCGCTCGAACTGTTTTGGACCGGCGCGCGCGTGACGCTGGTCCACCGCGGCGCCGGAATCTCCAACAGCGTGAAGTACTGGATCAAGCCCAATATTGAAAACCGCATCAAGAACGCCGAGGTGAAGGCTTACTTCCATTCGCAGGTGAAAGAGATTCGCCCGCGCGAGGTCGTGCTCGAAACGCCCGAGGGAGAATTAACCGTGAAGAACGATTTTGTTTTTGCCATGACCGGCTACCGGCCCGATTTCGTATTCATGGCGAGTCACGGCATCCATCTCGATCCGGCTACATCGAAGCCCATCACCGATCCACACACGCTCGAAAGCGAGCGCAAAGGCGTGTATCTGGCGGGCGTGATCGTGGCAGGCACGCACACCAACGAGATCTTTATCGAGAATGGGCGCTTCCACGGCAAATTGATTGCCGATGCGATTCAGAATCGTGCGCGTGAGCAGGCGGCGCTATCAGTCCACTGAGTACACGATTACAGTCACAGAGCTTCCGGGCAGCGGATTGCCAATCCGCCGCAGGTTGCCAACCTGGTTGCCAACCTGCCCCGCAGAGCAGCAGCGCCGCAGGCGAAGCCAAGCGTCGAGACGAGTCTCTCGACGCGGCACGCACGAGTGCGTGCGCCACGTTTTCATGGACCTGCGCGCGCCGGAGCGCTGAAAGACAGACCACAAAAACGATCGGTCTGTCCCACAGTCATACACTCGAAATAGAGAGACCGAGATGGAGAGTCATAGCCACCGGACAGAGCGCGTTTCCGAAGCGCTGCGCGAAGAGCTGGGCGAGATGATCGCCTATGAGCTGTCGGACCCCCGAATCGGCGAAGCGACCGTTACCGAGGTGCTCCTATCGCCCGACCGGAAGCACGCGCAAGTGCGGCTGCACCTGGCCAGGGATGCGGATGAGCAGCAAGAGACGATTCGGGCGCTCGACGGCGCACGGCGTTTCTTGCGGCGGCAGTTGGCGGAGCGCTTGAATCTGTTCCGCGTGCCCGAGCTGCATTTCGAAGCGGACGTGCCCGCGGCAGTGGGCGTGCGGAGCAAGCAACTGCTGGAACGGATCCGGCGCGGCCGCCCGCGAGAGGAATAGGACTAGTACCCCACTATCTCTTCAAGATGGCAACCAATACTCCCCCGCAGACATCTCTGAAGTAGGGGAGTATAGAATCGCCCCGGCTGTCGATAAGAACAGTGAGGCTGCTTATGGACATGGTAGGTGGACGCAAGTTTGTCGATGTGCCCGGCGGAAAGACCCACGAGCTTCCTCCGCTTTTGGTTCGGACCGAGCCGGATACCAATCGTGTGTGCCGCATGATGGATGTCGCGGCGGACATTATCGAGCAGGAAGATATGGTTCCTGCGGTTGCCGCCGATCGCATCGCTTCCGAGCAAGTAGTGGAGCGCCGCAAGATGGATCTGGCGCTTAACCTGGTCGATCAGTATCTCGGTCTGCTGAAGCATTGGCATTGGGGCGACGCCGTGATCGAATGGATCCGGCAGTGCGAGATCACTTTCGGCGAGCGTATCGAATTGCGCAATCTGCTGCGAAGCGACTTATGGCCGCACGCGGGGCGCAGCAGCTTCGTGGTGTTGCTGGAAGACAAGGAGATTCAAACCGGCGGCGTGGAAATCGAGAAAGCGGTGGGATTGCGCCTCGCCTTTCGCAAGATGCCTCCCATTCGCTGCTGTTCCGATCAGTTTTTGTTCTATTTGAACAGTAGCGTCGCTGAATCGGCCTTCCGTACCTGGCACAACATGACGCCGGACCCGATCTCCTCGCTTCCGCCGGAACGGTTCGCCTTCGAGATAGTGAATCTTTCGCTGGATATCCCCGGGGCGGCCTAAGGCTGCGCAGAGGACAAAGAGCGATCGTCTGCCGCACGCCAATCGGCCGACGCCGCTTCGGGCGCGAGCAGCCGGCCCTTTTCCAGATGGCGCACCTTTTTCGCGAACTTCGCCGCATGCGGGTCGTGCGTCACCAGGACGATGGTCTTGTTGAATTCACGGTTCAGGCGAGTCAGCAGGGTGAGCACATCTTCGGCGGAGGCGGCGTCGAGGTTGCCGGTCGGTTCGTCGGCAAGGATCAGATCCGGATCGGTGACGATGGCGCGGGCGATGGCCACCCGCTGCTCCTGGCCGCCCGACAATTGCTTGGGGAAATGTTTTAAGCGATCGCCCAGCCCCACCAGACGCAGCGCGGTTTCAGCGTGTTCCAGACGCTCTTTTTTGTTCAGCCGGGTCAACTTAAGCGGCAGCTCGACATTTTCGAGCGCGGTCAGCACCGGAATCAGATTGAACGACTGAAAAATAAATCCGATGTGCTCATTGCGCCATTGCGCGATCTGTTTGCCGGTCAGCTCGCGCAGATTGGCGCCGAGCACTTCGATCTCACCCGCAGTGGGCTTGTCCATGGCCGCGATCAGGTGCAGCAGGGTCGATTTTCCCGAGCCCGACGGCCCCATCAGCGCCACGAAATCGCCGCGCTCAATCTCGATTTCGGCCTCGTCGAGCGCGATCACGTGAAATTCGTCGCGGATGTATTCTTTGGAGAGTTCGCGGGTTTTGACAATGGTTTCGGGCATCTTTAGTTGTCAGTTCTCAGTTGTCAGTTTTCAGCTACTTCGACGCGCTGGCCATCCTTCAGATTGGCGGGCGGGTTGACAATCACTTCCTCGCCGCCGATTAAACCGCTCTTGACCAGCACTCCGCTCGCGGATGCGCCGGCTGTCGCGACCGCGTGTTTGCGCGCGCGCCCGTTGACCACAACGAACACGCTTCCGTTTTTTACCGCCCCGGCGGGAATTACGATGTCCGGCTTGCCGCTTGCGCTCTGGGCCGTATCGTTATAGAAGTTCACGGTAGCGTTCATTTCAGGGCGCAGATAATCGTCCGGATTGAGGATCTGCACTTTGACCTGAATGGTGGCCTTGGCGCGGTCCGCCTGGGGCGAAATCTGCTCGATTTCTCCGGCATACTTGCGGTCGGGATAGGCATCGGTGGTGACCCAGCCTTTCTGATGCGGTCCGAGCTTGGGGAAATCGCTCTCGTCGACATCCAGCTCCACCTGCAAATCTTTCAGGTTGGCCATCGTGACGATATAGCCCTTGGCGCCTTTGTCGCCCACGAAGCCGGTGGTGACGAATTCGCCCTTTTCGACGTTGCGGTCGAGAATGGTTCCGCTCACCGGAGCGCGAATGACCGTGTCTGCCAGTTGGGTCTTGGCATAGGCCAGTGCGCCCTTTGCCTGCTCGACCTGCCCCTCGGCCTGCGCGATCTGTTCTTTGCGCGGCCCGAGAATCGACAGGTTCAGCGTTTGCTGATAGCTATTCACGCTGGCCAGATCGGCATCGTATTTGGCTTTGGCATCGTCGAATGCCTGTTCGGAGAG
>JBOGMI010000319.1:0-1611 GCA_050746645.1 Bryobacteraceae bacterium
CTTGCGGCACGACAGAGGGCACCAGTGCTACTAGATTCATCGGGTTCCGGCCGTTCAAGGGCAAAGTATTCGCCTGCCGCTCGCTAATAACTTCCCCGAGAGAGGACGATTGCGGTTGCAAGAGCGGGGTTTGCGCAGTGACTTCCACCGTTTGACTAAGTTCGCCAACCTCCAGCGCGATATTGATCCGCGTGGAGGTCTCGGTCTGAACCGTCACTGGAGATCTCAGAAAGCTTTTGAACCCGGACTTTTTCACGCCAACGCTATACTCGCCCGGTGGTAGATTAATAAACTGGTAAAAACCCTGGGTATTCGTAGGAGCTGACTTCTTTACGCCCGTCCCAAGATTTGTCAGGCTCACTTGTGTACTCACTATGGGCGCGCCCGATGGATCGGTTACCGTACCGACGACCGAACCAAACGTTGTTTGCGCGTAAGTGGCGGGGATCAGGGCAAAAAAGGCAAAGGCGAGACACCAATACTGAGCTTTCTGGAACATACTCCACTCCCTTCCTTGTGAACATAGTACCGCAAGTTTCCGGGGAGGAGCGTTCAGAATCACTCAGGCGCATAAATTTGAACGTGGCTAATGTGCCGGCAATGCCTGGGCCCAAGAGCGAAACGCAGGCGCCGGCTGCTTGACGGTTCCTGTCGCGGCCCATTCCACGCCGCGCACAAACGTAGTTGAGAAGCCGGGCAGCGCCATCGCGCGCACGTCATGTCCCAACGCGGTATAAAATGTCCGGCCTTTTCCGTAATGCACGGTCCAGAGCATAGGCTCGTCTTTCCCCGTGGGGTTCATATCGAGTTTGGGCCATCCGGGATGCGGCTTCAACTCGGATAGCGGCGGCTTGTTACTAGGATCATCGTATGCCGTCGCCAGTATATGTACGCCCTTTGTCATGTGGATATTGTGATAAAGCTCGTCATCAGCCTCGAAGGAAGCAGGTAGCCCGCGTGTGATCGGGTGATTCCGATCTACGATCTTTACTTGGAATTTGTGGAGAGGCGCGTGACCGGATGCGGGCGGCTGAACCGACCAAACGCCGCCGATCATCCTTTTATACTCGGGCCAGGGCGGCTGTAAAAGACCCGTTGGAACGCTATGCGGGCCGAGGACAACCAAGCCGCTAAAGGCCCAATTGGCGCCGTGGATCGCGACCAGACCTCCGCCGGAACGGACAAAATTCGCCAATGCAGCTTCGGAAACGCGGCCCCAGCGCGGGCCGTTATAATTCAGCACCACCACTTGATAAACGGCAATTGTTGCGGCCGTCATACCCGTCGGCTCTTCGTCGATGCGGACGTCAAACCGGCCCGTGTTCACAAGTAGCTTGCGCAGGAAGGGAGTTGTTTTGCGCCAATTGTGATTGTTATAGCCGGACAGGATCAGAACCCGAATCGCTCCTTTCTTAAAAAACGGCAGCCGGCTGGCGACGCTCTGCGGCATGACCGGCGCAATCGTAGTTACTGCAAGAACGATCAGGAGAATTGCTCGCGTCACGATAATTCCGATCCCACTCTTTCCAGCAACGCTTTGGTTGCTTCGATTCCCTGCGCATCGGACAGTTTTCGCCCGCTCCCTTCCGGTTCCCACTCGATTCCGATGTA
>JBOGMI010000320.1:0-6663 GCA_050746645.1 Bryobacteraceae bacterium
CCGAGTCTTCATGGACGGCAGAAGTGATTTCTACGGCCCAGCGTTCATGACGCGTTATCTGCATTTGCTCCATGCACGCTACAACTGGCAGACCGAATTGCGCCACTTCGGAGTAGATGCGGTCCTCGTATCGCCGAAGTGCTCGCTGGCAACCGTTCTGAAAGAAGCCTCCGGGTGGCATGTGCTCTACGACGATGGTTCGGCGATTCTGTTCCGCCGCAAACCGCTCCCTCTGGTCGCGGCTCAGAAGGCGGTTACAGAGCCGCGACCAGAGGGAGCGGACAGCGCGCCGACAACAACGACATTACAGGCTGAGAGGAGCTTGCAAACCGGCAGGCCGACCTCCAAATTCACCGTTAGTTACGAAAGGAGTAGTTCATGAGTATTGCATTATTACAGCAGTTTTGGCAGGCCGAGGACGGGCAGGACATGATCGAGTACGCGCTCCTGCTCGCTTTGATCGCGCTGGCGGCGGTAGCGCTGCTCGGCGGGATAGGAACCTCGGTGAATAAGATCTGGTCGGGCATCAATAGCAGCGTAAGCAATGCGGCGCTTCAATAATCGCCCGAAGTAATAGGTCGAGAGAGCCGCAAACCCAACCGGGATTGCGGCTCTTTTATTAAATCCATGAAAAGACGTCTCCTAGGTGTTTTTGTATTCGCGCTGCTGGTCGCGGGCGGAACCAGTTTTCTGGTCTATCGCCTGCTTCTGGCACATGTCTCCGCGCCTGTTGTCCATGCGCCGGCGCCGAACAAGCTGCTGGTGGCAGCGCACGATCTGGAGGTCGGCGCGCTCATTCAGGACGGCGATGTGCGCGAGATCGACTGGCCTGGCCCGGTCCCGGGCGATGCCATCACCAAACGCGAGGATGTGGTGGGCCGCGGCGTGGTCGAGCCGGTCTACCAGGACGAGCCGATTTTCGCCGGCAGTCTCGCCCCCAAAGGAGCGGGCGCGGGCCTCGCTTCGACGATCCCTATGGGCATGCGCGCGGTCGCACTGCGCGTGGACGATGTGGTGGGCCTGGCGGGTTTCGTGTTGCCCGGCATGCGGGTTGACGTCTTGGTTTCGGGCAATCCGCCGGACGTGAATACCAGCCGTACCGGGTCGCTTTGCAAAACCGTGCTGCAAGACATCGAAGTGCTCTCGGCGGGACAAAGGATCAAGAAAAACATGCAAGACAAGCCGCAATCGGCACAAGTGGTGAATTTGCTCGTGACGCCGGATCAGGCGGAGATTCTGAGTTTGGCGAGCACGAAGACGCGGGTTCAGCTTGTGCTGCGCAACCCGCTCGACACCAAAAAGGTGAAGACCGACGGAGCCTCGGTAGCGGCTCTGTTCGGCAAACCAGCGCCGGCCCCGAGGCCGGCGGTGGTGGCCCGGCCGAAACCTCAGGTGCAAACGGCAACCGTAGAAGTTTTCAACGGCATAAAGAAAACGAGCCAAGTATTCGATATTCCCATTGGGATCAGACGATGAGATCGCCGCTCACGCTTGCTTTAGCCGCCATGCTGGCTCCTCTTGTGGGGCAGGCCGTTAGCCCCGCTACGTCGTTTCAGTTACATAGCTCCGGGACCTTGACCATGTTGGTGAACAAATCCATAGTTCTGGAGCGGCCCGAGGGGCTGAAGCGCATTTCCATCGCCAACGGTTCCATCGCGGCGGCGGCCGCCTTGAGCACCACAGAAGTGCTGCTCAACGGGAAACAGCCTGGCGAAACCACGCTGCTGCTCTGGAGCAGGAGTGGAAAAATTTCGATGTACGACGTGCACGTACTGGGGAACATGGCGAAAATCGATCTGGTGCGCGCGCAGTTGCGCCAGGAGGCCGGCCCGGACGCAACGCTCGCGGTGAACGGCAACAGCGTATTTTTGCGCGGCAAGGTCGCCAATCTAAATGTCGCCGATCGCGCCGAGGCCATCGCCGCAACCCTCGGCAAAGTCGTCGATCTGCTGCTCGTGCCCACGCCTGCCGCAAAACCGCAAATTCTGCTGAAGGTGCGCTTTGCCGACGTGGACCGCAGCGCGGTCAGCAAACTGGGGATCAACCTGTTCGGCAGCGGGACCAAAGGTGTCGGTTCCAGCACCACCGGCGAGTTTGGCGGCCCTCCGGCGCTCAGCGCCAGCGGCAGCGCGCCTGGCCTCTCCGATCTGCTGAACATTTTTTATTACCGGCCCGATATCGGCGTGGGCGCGGTCTTGCAAGCGCTGCAGGCGAATAACCTTTTGCAGATTTTGGCCGAGCCGAACCTGCTGACCGTGAGCGGCAAGCCGGCGAGTTTTCTGGCGGGCGGCGAATTCCCGTTTCCGATGCTGCAGGGCGGGGGAGCGGGCGTGGGCCAAGTCACGATTCAGTTCAAAAAGTTCGGCATCCAGCTCAACTTTTTGCCCACGGTCACTCCGCGCGGAACCATTCATCTGGTGGTCACCCCGGAAGTCAGTTCGCTCGATTACGCCAACGGATTGAACGTCAATGGCTTCACCATACCCGGCCTCGACACCAGACGGGTGCAGACTCAAGTGGAACTCGCTAACGGGCAGAGTTTCGTGATCGCCGGATTATTGAACAACCAGACGGTCCAGAATTTGAACAAAATACCGGGATTCGCGGACATCCCCATCTTGGGAAAACTGTTCCAGTCGCGCTCGGTAAATAAGAGCAAGACGGAACTGCTGGTGGTGGTTACGCCGGAGATCGTGGAGCCGATTCCGGCGGGAGAAAAGCCGCCTTCGGTTCCGATGCCGCTGCCGTTTCTCAAAGGAAGCAAAAATTTCAAGCCGCAGAATCCGGAGCCGGCCGCGAATCATCCGGCGGCGCCCTTGCCGCGGCGCCCCTGGATTTCGGTCGAAGAGCTGAAAGCCCGCGAGGCCAGTCTCGCCGCGGCTCCCACGCCGGGTGCCGCGGCCGGAGGATTAGGACCGGCTTCCCTAAGCATGCGTCCCTGATCGAATGATATGAGCGCCGCAAAACTATTGGTTTTCTTGCAAGACGGAACGCTGCGCTCGGAAGCGCTCGAAACCTTACGTTCAGCCCCGCGTCCGATCCCGTTTGCCATCCACGAATCGGACTGGAACATGCTGCTCGAACGCATCACCAAGACACGGCCGGAGGCGCTGGTCATAGATCTTGCGGCGGTGCCCGATATGACGCTCGCCATGCGCCAACTGCGCTATGCCGCAGCGCGCATCAAAGTCGTCGTGCTCCATCCGATCCCCGATCCGCAGATGATCCTGGCCGCGATGCGCGCGGGCGTCAATGAATTCATTCATCCGCCCCTCGACGGCACGTTTTGCCAGGCGCTGGAACGGATTTTGAGTTCCGCCGAGATCGAGATCGCGCCCCCCGCTCAGGGCAAGTTAATCGGTTTCCTCTCTGCCAAAGGAGGTTGCGGCGCCACCACGCTCGCCTGCCATGTCGCCTGCGAGCTGCAAAACCTTACCGGGAAAAAAGTGCTGCTGGCGGATCTCGATTTTACTTCCGGCCTCGCGGGCTTCCTGATGAAGACGCCGAGCTCGTATTCGATTCTCGACGCAGTGAAAAATCTTGCGCGGCTCGACGAAAGCTTGTGGAAGGCGATGACCGCGAAGTACCGCACCGATCTCAGTGTGCTGCCCGCTCCGGCTTCATATTCGCGCTGGGATCATCCCGATGAAAACCAGCTCCGCCAAGTGCTGCATTTTACGCGCACCCAGCACGATTGGGTGGTCCTCGATCTCGGCCGCAGCCTGAATTCCATTGCAACCGCCGTGCTCGAAGAACTCGACCAGCTTTTTCTCGTGTCCACGCTCGAAGTGGTCGCGCTCCATGGACTGAAGAGCATCGTCCATGGCTTGTTCGAGCAAGGCGAAAAGCTGCAGCTCGTGATGAACCGCACCCCGAAGACGATGGACATCAGCATTCAGGAACTGGAAAAGCTCTTGGGCCGTTCGCTCTATGCCGCGCTGCCCAACGACTATATGGGCTTGTATCAGTCGTATTCGAGCGGGAATCTGCTCGATCCGAATAGCCGGCTGGCGCAGCATTTTTCGCTGCTGGCGGCGAAAATTGCCGGGGTATCGGCCGCCAAGCCCAAGAAGAAGTTTTCGCTGTTTTGATGGAGAGCCGAATATGAAGAAACTCGAAACGGAGCCGGGAGCGTGAGCGACCTAATGCGGCTCACTTTCGGCATACCAAGCCATTCTTTCGCCATTTGATGGAGAACCGAATATGATGGAACACTTCGCAGGTCGGCGCGCGGCTTTGCACGGAGCTGGATCTCGAAACGGAGCCGGGAGCGTGAGCGACCTAATGCGGCTCACTTTCGGCATACCAAGCCATTTTTTCGCCTTGGCCATTCAGCACATATTCCATCGCAGCCCTAAGGCTCATTTCATTCCAGAGATAGCGCGTGCTTCCGCCGTGATTGGTCCAGTAGCGGCGACGCCGATTCTGCGGGAATGCATCACGGAGTGCGCGAGTGGCATAGGCCTTGTAATCGGAAAGCATGCGCTCGGGAGTGGCTTCGCCCCCGACCACGGCATGGACGTGAGTGGTCCGGACATGGAGAGCATGGGCAGTCCATTCACGGTAGTGGCAGACCGATCGAAGAGTCTGCAGCACGATGCGCCGCGCTTCGGCATCCAGGGGCCAAGGGGTCTCTTTCAGATGCGCTCCCCAATAAGCCTCTCGCGTTGGATTGGGGGCCAGGATAGGGCTGCCGTACATGCGGTGTTGTGCATCCACCCAGCCCTTTTCCGAACCCGGCAGATGAGTGCCGTAGGCGGAGAATGTCAACAGGTAGGCCAATGGAGCCACATCGAACAAGTGTGGAAAGCAGTGTGGAATTCTCGGCTTCCCCGATCTAGGTCGCTCACGCTCCCGGCTCCGTTTCGCTTTTTCAATCAACTGGAAAATGTAGAAACTCCAGCGGCGGCCTCTCAGGCCGCGCTGTTCCACTGAGTTATGATCGCCGAACTGACAAAGAACGAAACACGCCCGGGGGCGGGCCGGGAACCCGCCGCCCAGGCTTATCAGGACCTGAAATTCTCCATCCATCGCAAGCTGCTCGAGCGCATCAATCTCGACGCCGTCTACGCCATGCCGGGCGAGCGAGTCCGCCAGGAGATCCGCCCCTCGATCGCGGCGCTGGTAAACGAAGAGAAGACTCCGCTCAGCCTCGGCGAAAAAGATCGGCTCATTGAAGAGGTGCTCGACGAAGTCTTCGGGCTGGGGCCGCTCGAACCGCTGCTGCGCGACCACACCGTTTCCGACATCCTGGTGACTACGCCGCGGCTGGTCTATGTCGAGCGCCGCGGCAAACTCGAGCGCACCGATATCGAGTTTAAAGACGACGCCCACCTGCTGCGCATTATTGAGCGCGTGGTCTCGCGCGTCGGGCGGCGCATTGACGAATCTTCGCCCATGGTGGATGCGCGTCTGCCCGACGGCTCGCGCGTGAACGCCGTCATTCCGCCGCTCGCCGTCGATGGGCCGCTGCTCTCCATCCGCCGTTTCGCCGGCGATCCCTTGCAGCCTGCCGATATGCTGCGCAATCTGGTGCTCACCGAGGGTATGCTCGAACTGGTGAAGAACTGTGTCAAGGCGCGGCTGAACATCGTCATCTCCGGCGGCACCGGCGCCGGCAAGACGACTTTCCTCAACATGCTCTCCGGATTCATTCCCTCGAACGAGCGCATCGTCACCATCGAAGACGCCGCCGAACTGCAATTGCGGCAGGCGCACGTGGCCCGGCTCGAGACTCGGCCCGCCAATATCGAAGGCAAAGGCGCCATCACCCAGCGGCATCTGCTCATCAACGCTCTGCGTATGCGCCCGGACCGCATTCTGGTCGGCGAGGTCCGCGGCGAGGAAGCGCTCGACATGCTGCAGGCCATGAACACCGGCCACGACGGCTCGCTCACGACTATTCACGCCAACAGCCCGCGCGACGCCATCAGCCGCCTGGAGGTGATGATCAGCATGGCCAGCTCCAATTTGAATCTGCGCTCGATCCGCCAGCAAATTGCCTCGGCCATCGATCTGTTTGTGCAGGTCGCACGCCTGTCGGACGGCTCGCGCCGCGTCACACATATCACCGAGTGCGTGGGCATGGAAGGAGACCTGGTCACGACGCAAGAAGTTTTTCTCTTCGAACGTACCGGGCTGACCGCCGAGGGCCACGTCACCGGACGCTTCCGCCCCACCGGCGTGCGGCCCAAGTTTAGCGAACGCCTGAAAGCGGCCGGTATCGAATTGGGCCCGCAAGTGTTCCAGAGCACGGTGGAAATCCGGTGAGCACGATGGCTGAAGAAGGGGACAGGCAACTCTGTCCCCACCGGGGATTCGCAAGAAAGTCAACAGCTTTGGATCGTGGACAGAGCTGCCTGTCCCCTTTTGGGGGAGCCCGGTAACCCGCAATGGCGATCGTCATCATTGTTTTTGTTCTGGTGTTTGTGGCCGCGCTGTTTGCGGTCGGCGCCGGTCTGTCGTTTGTGAAGTCGCGCCAGAAACAGCACATTCGCTCCATGCTGCGCACGGCGGAACATACGCCGCGAGTGCACAGGACACCGGCCGCCGAATTGCTGCGCCCGCCCGACCCCGAGGACTGGCTCAGAAAACTGTTTGCGCGCTTCCGCTTCATGCAGCGCCTGGAATTGATTCTGGAGCAGTCGGGCAAGAACTGGACCG
>JBOGMI010000321.1:0-10518 GCA_050746645.1 Bryobacteraceae bacterium
CCTCCGGCAGCCTCGAACACCTGCGCCTCTTCTTCGCCGCGCTGCCCCGACATCTCGATCTCCAGTTCCATGATCGAGCGGATATCGCGCACGTCGTTTCCGTCCACGGCGAGCGAAAGCGCCTTGCGCAGAAACGGATCTTCGAGCGCTTCCGCATCGCTTTCGAGCGAAACGATGCCGCCCTTGCGCGCCCGCTTCGCCAGATCGATGATCTGCTCGATCTCCTCTTCGCTCGACGCCCCCGGCGCACGGAAAATAGTCGGCAGCTTGCGCATTGCCGCCCATAGCATCGGCAGCGGCGTCGTAATCATCACCGCCCCGATGGTGCCGCCGATCACAATCAGCCCCGCCGTTAGCTGGGCCACGTCGGCGAGCTGGCCGCCTTCGAGCAGCAGCCCGCCCAAAATGCAGGCTCCGGCCACCGCCATGCCGCCCAATGTCGCCCAATCCGGCTTGGCTCGTTTTCCCGCCACGCGCCTTTACCTGGAAAAAGGGGACAGGCTACTCTGTCCCCCCTCCGAAATTGTCGACTCTCCTGCGGAGGTTCCATGCGGACAGAGCTGCCTGTCCCCGTTTTCCTCCCGGTGCGCCGGCGCCGCCTCCAGCAGCCGCCGCCGAAACGCCACCACCCGCTCGATCACCTCGTCCGCGCTCTCGCTCACCATGAACTTCTGCCCCGTCGTCAGCGCAATCACTGTATCCGGCGTAATCTCCACGTGTTCGATCAGATCGGAGTTGACCACCAGCGGCACGTGATTCAGGCGTGTCAGGCGAATCATATAGTTACCTTGAGTCTTCGGCTCGCTGAACAACGCGGCCTCATCCTTCCTATTCGGCAGAATGCCGCCCGATCATCAGTTGCGAATTCGTGCTATTCCCGCTTAGGCCGAATGCTATACTCCCCGATCATGCGGAGACTCATTCCCCTGGTTGTATTCGCATTTTCTGCCGCCGCGCAAACCCCCAGCCTTTCCGGAGTCTGGATGGCCAACCTGCAAAGAAGCCACATCGCCGGCCCTCCGGTCTCGCAATATCTCGTTCTGTTCCAGCCCGCCACTGGCCGCAAAGGCCAAAAACTGGTGAAGAGCATCACCGGAATGCGTACCAAATATGGATTGGAGAAGTCCGTCCTTACCTTCCGCGACGACGGCAAGCCGATGATGACGCCGTACCAAGGCATCCCGACGCGCGTCACCGCTTCCTGGCAGGGCAGCGAACTGGCGATGACCGCCAGAGTCGCCGGCACACCGCGCCTCATCGAATCGACTTATAAGCTCTCCGCCGGCGGCCACACCCTTACCATCGATTCCACCGTCACCGGCGGGCGCCGCCCCGAGCACAACACCATCGTTCTTACCAAACAAGCCCAATCCGCCGCCGCGCCGCTACTCGCCCCCGAGACCACCGCCGGAGAGCATTTCAAAAATGTCAAAACCGCGGAATTGAAAAACCTGCCCGTCTCTCAGTTCATCGACCATATGCACTATTTCGCCTGGTCGCTCGGCACCAATTGCGAATTCTGCCATGTGCGCGGCGATTTCGCTTCCGACCAAAAGAAGCACAAGAAAAGGGCACGCAAGATGATCCACATGGCCGCGACGATCGATCAGGTCAATTTCCATGGCCATCCCGACGTCCGCTGTTTCACTTGCCACGAAGGCCACCATCACCCCTTGCGCTACCCGCAATTCGCGAAAGCAAGCCAGTAGCCGGAACAAACCACCCTCTGCTGCCGTCTACCTCTCCAGCACCGAAACAGAGCCGCGACCGCTAGGGAGCGGAGGAGACTCCATGTCCGTCTTCCCGCAGTTCTTCGACCGCCTTGCGAAAGACATTCGCTACGGCATCCGCATGCTCCTCGCGCGCCCCGGTTTCACAGCCGTCGCGGTGATGTCGATCGCACTCGGCATAGCCGCTACGACAGCGATCTTCAGCGTTGTCTATGCCGTTCTGATCGATCCCTATCCCTATCGCGCGCCGGATCGCATTGGGTACACCATTCTCACCACCAAGAAGTACCCCATGCGCAATGTGCCCTATTCCAAGGCGCAGTATCAGGAGATCAAAGCGCGCGTGCACGCAGTGGAAGACCCCGTCGCGGTCGATCTGGGCCAGGCCGTCATGACTGGAACCGGGTTGGCGGAAGTCGTTCAGCGCGAGGAATGTTCTCCGAATTTCTTCGATTTCTTCGGCGTTCCTCCCTTGTTCGGCCGCGAGTTCCGGGCCAAAGACATGCCGCATGGAGCCGCTCCCGATCCGGTTGCCGTCATCAGCTATAAGTTCTGGCAGCACGCTTTTCAAGGGAGCCGCAAGATTCTCGGCAAGCAGATCCGTTTGAACGATGACATTTACACGATCATCGGCGTTCTGCCCGTCCGCTTCACCTGGAACGACGCCGATGTCTACGTGCCCATGGACATGCGCCCGAGCGCCTGGAGCTTTGTCCAGATCTTTTACCGCATCCGCCCCGGCGTGACGCAAAGCCAGGTCCAAGCGGAATTCCATCCGCTGCTCGAACAATTCCGAAGACAGATGCCTCGCTATATGTATCCGCAAGGTCCGTTCAAAGTGACGTTTCTCAGTGTGAACGATGGCATCCTCGGAAAGTTCGAAGATACGCTGCTGGCGCTCTTCGGTGCGGTCGTGTTGCTGCTGCTCATCGCCTGCGCGAATGTCGCGAATCTGCTGCTGGCGCGCGCCACGGCACGCGAAGGCGAAATGGCGATCCGCGTCTCCATCGGCGCCACGCGCCTGCGCTTGATCCGCCAGCTCCTGACGGAAAGCATTCTGCTGTCCCTTGTCGGCGGAGCGATTGGCGTCGCCCTCGCCTACGGCTGCGTGAACGCGGTAGTCGCGCTCATGCCCGAATACTCGATCCCGCACGAAGCCGTCATCGCGCTCAACTGGCCCGTTCTCTGGTTCGCTCTCGGTATCTCCGTTCTCACCGGAATCATTTTCGGAATCGTGCCCGCCCTGCAGGTCTCCGGCGAAAGCCAGGCCGACACCTTGCGCGGCGCGGGCCGCGGCGCCAACGTCGGTCTTCGCGGCAGACGCCTGCACAATTCCTTAATCGTTGCCGAGGTTGTGCTCTCTCTGGTTTTGCTTAGCGGCGCCGGTCTTGCTGTTCGCGGCCTGTTCGCTTTGCAAGACAAGAGCCTCGGTTATAATCCGCGCAACGCCCTTACCTTTCAAGTTCCTCTAAGCCGGTCGCGCTATAAGCAATGGTCCACCCGCTTCGCGCTGTTCCAGGACATCGTGAGCCGCTTGCGGCGCCTGCCGCAAGTGAAAGCCGCCGCGGTTACCGATACCTTTGTCCCTCCCTATGGCGGCCTCGGGACCAAAGCGATTCTCGACGACCGCCCCGCCTCTCAGGCTCCCGATATTGCCGTGAATCTCGTCGACCGAAGTTATCTCGCCTCGGTCGGCATACCGCTGCTGCGCGGACGCCGGTTTACCGAGGACGATATTCTACAAGCCCGGCCCGTAGCCCTGGTCAGCGAAGACGAAGTCAAGCGAGACTTCCATGGCAGAGATCCCGTCGGCCATCACATCCAAATTCAAATCTTCAATCAACCGCTTCCGCCGCAGTGGCTGAAATCGCCGCATTTCCAAAACTCCTTTGAAATCGTCGGGGTCGTAGGCACAGCGCGGAATCGCGGCCTCAATCATCCCACCGTTCCCGCCATGTTCATTCCGTATTCGATACTTTTGTCGCCTAGTCCGGTCATTGTCGCGCGCACCCGGGGCGATCCCAACGCCCTCGCCGGTCCGGCCCGGAAAGTTGTGCGCGCGGTGGATCGCAGCCAGCCCATCAATCTCGTGCGCACGCTCGAACGCTGGCTCGGCACGGCCACCGCCTACGCCCAGTTCTCCACGTTCCTGTTCGGAGTATTCGGCGGCATTGGCCTGCTGCTCGCCTGTGCCGGTGTGTTCAGCGTCGTTTCTTACTCGGTCGCTCACCGCACGCGCGAGTTCGGCATCCGCATGGCGCTCGGCGCCCGGCCGCGCGACATCCTGCAATTGGTTCTGCTCGCCACCGGCCGCGTGCTCGCCCTCGGCTTGGCCATTGGCATCGTCGCCGCCATCTTCACCACCCACGCGCTTGCCGGCAAAATGCAAGGCATGGGCGATTCCGGCCCGCTGCTGTTTGCGGTCGTCGCTGCCGTGCTCTTCCTCGCCGCGATCGTCGCTTGCCTGCTCCCCGCCCGCGCCGCTACCCGCATCCAGCCCATGGAAGCTCTGCGCCACGAGTAAGATTTCTTCCGCTGATTTGCTCTTGGTGGGACGGACCATCGCTTTTTGTGGTCCGTCAGCCGGCAGACGGCAAACTCCGACCGTCCGCTCCACACTCCTGATACACTCCGTTATTGCGGCTGCTGCACGGGCCGCCATTTGCCTATGGGCGCACGCGGTCATTCGGAGGGAACCGAAACGGAACTCGAGTCGAACCTTCAGAGCGTGGACAAAGCGGAAGCCGCCGTTCTCGAAGAAGCCAAAAAACTCGGCTTCGACGAGGAAGCGCAGCACCACATCGCCGTCGCCGTGCGTGAAATCACGGTCAACGCGGTCGTGCATGGGAACCGCTACAACCGGAATAAAAAAGTTCATTTGGAAATGGAACCTTCCGCGGGCGAACTGGCCGTCACTATCGGCGACGAGGGCACCGGCTTCGATTTCGCCTCGCTGCCCGATCCGCTTGCTTCCGGCAATCTTTTGCGCCAATCGGGGCGCGGCATCCTGCTGGCCCGCGCCTTCGTGGACAAACTCGACATCCATCCCCGGCCCGGCGGCGGCACCGAGGTCCGCCTCGCCAAAAAACTGGCCGGTGCTTGATTTCCAACTTTGCGATGCAACACAGGAGGTACAAGTGAGTGTGAAATTGACGTCTCGCCAGGTGGGCGACGTCGCGGTCATCGATGCGGCCGGGCGAATCACCCTGGGCGAAGGAGCCAGCCGTTTCCGCGACGCGATCCGGGATATGGCAGCCAAGGGCCAAAAGAAATTGCTGCTGAACTTGAGCGAGGTGTCCTATATAGACAGTTCGGGGATCGGCGAACTGGTTTCCGGCTTTACTACGCTTACTAATAACGGCGGCCAGCTCAAGCTCGTCGGACTCTCGAAACGGGTCAAGGATCTGCTGCAGATCACCAAACTCTACACCGTCTTCGAAGTCTTCGACGACGAAGCAGCGGCCATTCGTAGTTTTTCCTAATCGATTTTTCCTGCCGAATCAGTACTAAAGTACCGGCCGCACCCCTACGCGGGCGAAAAAAACTGAGATAAGTGAAGGCGCTTCCCCACTCTCTACGCAGAAGTACGAACCTAAATCCACTGAGTTCGGTACAAAATCGGTACAAAACATGTCCGTATCTGCGTTGCAAGCGATCGCTCTGCCGGTCCCGGAAGTGCTGCCCGTCCCAGTTCTCATTGCCGACGAACTGACGCTCGTGCGCGAAGGGCTCGCGGCCTTGTGCAATTCGATTCCTGGGTTTCGAGTGGTGGCGCAAGTCGGCACCGCCGGCGCCGCGCTGGGGGAAATCCAGCGCCTCCGACCGGGAATCGCCCTCCTCGACCTCGGCTTGTCCGACCTTGCCGCTACCGAAGTCGTGCGCCGCGTCCGCGATCAGGGCCTGCCTACACGCTGTGCACTGATTTCTGCGCGCAAGGACCGCAAAACGGTGCTCGAAGGTCTGCGCACCGGCGCCTGCGGATTTCTCTTGAAGACTTCGCGAGCCGAAGAAATGGCCGACGCTCTGATGCAATTTACCCAAGGCGGCATCTATGTCTCGCCGCAGATCGAAGTCATGACGTTGTTCACCGATTCCAGCGGGCGCAGGCAAACCGCCGATCCGCTCGAATCGCTCAGCGGCCGCGAATTCCAGGTTTTTTCTCTGCTGGTCGAAGGCATCCGCGCCAAAGAAATCGCCGCGCGCCTGTCGCTTAGCCCGAAAACGGTGGACACCTACCGCTCCAGCCTGATGCGGAAACTGGATATCCACGATGTCGCTGGCCTGGTGAAATTCGCCATCAAGCGCGATCTGGCCGACCTGCGAATGTAACTCCCAAACCTTGCAACCAGATCCACGGGGCTGAAACCCATCCTCCGCCGGTTGCGTCCGTTGTGCAGGCGTGCGAAGCAGAACCCCGACTATAAAGGAGGGGCAGCTATCCCTCGTTAATTAGTACTCAGGGCTCTGTTTTCGATAGAATACAGCCGGGGGGGTTGCAGAGCCATGAAAGCGGGTTCCCGTTCGCTTGCGATTTTCGCCGTCATGGGAACGATGCCGCTGGGCCTTTGGGCGCAGCGGTACGTCATCTCGGCCAGGCCGGGAGCGGTCAATTATGTCGAAGGCTCCGCTTTTGTGAACGGCGAGCCGGTGGCGCGGAAGCAAATCGGCAAAAGCTTTCTGCAGCCGAACGACGTTGTTTCAACCGGCATCGGAAAAGCCGAGATCCTGCTGATTCCGGGCACCTTCTTGCGCATCGGGAGCGACAGCGCGGTGCGCATGGTGAAGCTTTCGCTGATCGACATTCAGCTGCGCGTGGAACGCGGCGAGGCCATGCTGGAGGTCGATGAGCTCACCAAGGATAACAATATCCGCATTCTGCCGGGAACCGGAAGCGGTTCGGTGCTGATTCGGAAGCGTGGACTCTACCGTTTTACTGCGAATGGCCAACCTACGATCGCGGTGCTGAAGGGCAAAGCCGAAGTATCTTACGAGGGCCGCAAAGTCCGGCTGGGCAAGCACCACGAAGTTGCGCTGGCGCAAGGCATCGAAAAGCTTAAGTTCAACAAGAAAAAGGAAGACGATCTCTATGCCTGGAGTAACGGGCGGTCGGAATACGAATCGGCGGCGAGCTACCAAACGGCCGCGAGCGCCTGGCAGAACCGAGGCTTGTATACCGCATTCGGCGGATTTGCGGCGCCTGGTTGGGCCTGGAATCCGATGTTCTCTTCCTGGGCTTGGCTGCCTGGCGCCGGGATGTCTTTTTTCAGCCCGTTCGGCTTTGGCTTTTTTGCCCCGGCAGTAGTTAGCTACGCTCCGATTTGTTATGCCTCGACGCGCGGCAGGCGCTGGGCGGGGCCGTGGCATGGAGGACATCGCCGCTGGGTACCGGTTGCGGTGAATCCGGCGCATCCGCCGGCGACGGGGGCCGTCCCGCGTTCGATCGCCGAACAGCGGGCCGCGAGCAACGCCGCCAGACGTACGTTCCGGGAAGGCTTCCGCACCAGTTCGGGCAGTTGGGTTCCGTCCGGCTCGCACTGGGAAGGCGGGCACCGAGGCACGAACCACGTCCGGCGGCCCCACGTCGGGCACTGGTCAAGGACCAGCGCTGGAGCGCGCCCGCACTGGTCAGGTGCCCGCGCTGGTCAGCACCCCCACTGGTCAGGTGGCGGCATGCACCGAGGCGCTTGGCGGCATGCGGCGGGAGGTGGGAATGTTCACTATCGCGGCCGCTCCGGCGTTGCCCGCCCGCGTATGTCCGGCGGAATGTCTCGCGGCCCGGTCCGAAGTATGAGTAGCCATCCGACGTCAAGCCGCGGCGCAAGCCGTCCCGCGGGCAAGTAAGGCCGCACAGCGGACCTCTCGATTAAGATCACAGTGTGGGCAAACGCGCTTTGATCACCGGTTCCTGTGGCCTGATCGGTTCGGAGGTTTCTCTCTACTTCGGCGGGAATGGGTTTGAAATCTATGGAGTTGATAACAACCAGCGTGCGGTCTTTTTCGGGCCGGAAGGAGACACGCGCTGGTCGCTGAACCGGCTGCGCTCGAATATCGCAAAGTACACGCATTTCGACATCGATATTCGTGACCGCGCCGGCATTTTGGGCCTAATCGCCGAGGCCAGGCCGGATGTGATCATCCACACGGCGGCCCAGCCTTCGCACGACCGCGCCGCCGCCATTCCCTTTGACGACTTCGATACTAACGCGGTGGGCACGCTGAATCTCCTCGAAGCCGCGCGCCGGGCTTGCCCCGAATCGCCCTTTGTGCACATGTCCACCAACAAGGTCTACGGCGATCTGCCCAACACGATTCCTCTGCGCGAGTTGGAAACCCGCTGGGACTACGCCGACCCGCGTTACGAACACGGCATACCGGAGACGTTTTCGATCGATCAATCGAAGCACTCGATTTTCGGCGCCTCCAAAGTGGCCTCCGATGTGATGGTGCAGGAATACGGGCGCTACTTCGGCATGCCCACCTGCTGCCTGCGCGGCGGCTGCCTCACCGGACCGAATCATGCCGGCGTCGAGCTGCACGGATTCCTCAGTTACTTGATCCGCTGCAATCTTGAGGAGCGGGAATACAAAGTCTACGGTTACAAAGGCAAGCAGGTGCGCGACAACATTCATTCGGAAGACGTGGCCCGCTTCATGCACGCATTTTGCGAGCGGCCGCGCAGCGGAGAGGTTTATAACATTGGCGGAGGCAAAAACAACTCCTGCTCGATTTTGGAAGCCTTCCGGATGGCCGAAGAAGTTACCGGCAAACCGCAAAAGTACAAGTATCTCGACCAGCACCGCATCGGCGATCATATTTGCTACTACAGCGATCTGCGCAAGATGAAGAGCCATTACCCAGGCTGGGACATTACCCGCTCGCTCGGCGAGACGATTCGCGAGATCGCCGAATCGTGGAAAGCGCGTCTGGAAACCGCGGTTTAGATCATGAAAATCCTCATTACGGGGATCTGCGGTTTCGTGGGCAGCAAGCTGGCGCTGGCCCTCAAGGAGCGGATTGAGGGATGCGAAATCGCCGGCATCGATAACCTTTTGCGCCCTGGCTCGGAGCTAAACCGAAGCTTGCTGCGCTCGCGCGGCATAGAGTTCGTGCACGGAGACGTGCGCATGCGCAGCGATTGGGAAGCGGCGCCCGCTTGCGACTGGGTGATCGAAGCGGCGGCCAATCCGAGCGTGCTGGCGGGAGTCGACGGACGCTCCAGTCCGCGCCAGCTTGCCGAACACAATCTGGGCGGCACCCTCAACGCGCTCGAATATTGCCGCCAAGGGAAGGCGGGCTTCCTGCTGTTGAGCAGCAGCCGGGTCTATTCGGTGCGCGATCTTGCCGGCCTGCCGATGACCCGGCGCAGCGGAGCATTTGTCCCCGATTTGGACGGCCCCTCGGCAGCCGGAGTAAGCGCGGCGGGCATTGACGAATCGTTTTCGGTAAAGCCGCCGGTATCTTTATACGGCGCAACCAAGCTTGCGTCCGAAATCATGGCCCTGGAATATGGCACGGCGTTCGGCTTTCCGGCGTGGATCAATCGCTGCGGCGTGCTGGCGGGAGCGGGGCAGTTTGGCACCGCCGAGCAGGGTATCTTCTCTTATTGGCTGCACGCGCACGCCTCGCGTCTGCGGCTGCGCTATATCGGATTCGGCGGCAAAGGCTATCAGGTGCGCGATGCATTTCATCCGGACGATTTGGCGGAATGCATTCGTTTGCAGATGCGCCGCGACCCGCCGCCCGATCCGGTTTATAACCTTGGCGGAGGCGCTCACAACGCTATGTCGCTCGCGCAATTGACGGCTTGGTGCGACGCCCGCTTCGGCCGGCATGAGCCGGAGGCCGATCCGCAGCCGCGGCCGTTCGATATTCCCTGGCTGGTGATGGATTTCGGCCGCGCGGCGCGCGAATTCCAATGGGCGCCCACGCGATCGCTCGCCTCCATCTTGGATGAGATCGCCGAACATGTGAAACAGAATCCGGGCTGGCTGGAGCGCACGGGAGCGGTATGAGAACCAGGCCTCCGAACCGCTCGCGCCCTCCGCTGCAACTGCTGAGCATCGTTATCCCCGCGCGCGACGAGGAAGGCTGCATCGCCTCCAGCGTCGAGCATCTTTACATCGAACTGCGGCTGCGCAACGTGCCGCACGAGATCGTGGTCGTCGACGACGGCAGCACGGATTCCACCTGGGAGCAGTTGGTCGCCCTGCAAGGGCGCGTGCCCACTCTCAGGCCCGTGCAAAATCGCGAAATGCACGGCTTTGGCCGCGCCATCATTTGCGGCTTTGAGCAGATGCAGGGCGATGCGGTGGTCATCATGATGGCGGACGAATCCGACGATTGCCGCGATGTGGTGCGCTATTGGGAGCTGCTGAACCAAGGATGGGACGCCGTCTTCGGTTCGCGGTTCGCCAGAGGCGGCGGCGTCATCGATTATCCTTGGGTGAAGCTGAAGCTCAACCGGCTGGCGAATCTCTTCATTCGCTCGATCTTCCGCATCAAGCTAAACGATACGACCAACGCTTTCAAGGCCTATCGCCGGAACGTGATCGAAGGCTGCCGGCCGTGGCTTTCGCCGCATTTCAACTTGACAGTCGAGTTGCCGTTGAAGACAATTGTGCGGGACTATAGTTGGACGGTGATCCCGATTACCTGGCGCAACCGGCGCACCGGCGTGCCCAAGCTTAAAATCAAGGAAATGGGAAGCCGCTATCTTTTCATCTGCCTCTATGTCTGGCTGGAAAAGTATTTCAGCCGCGGCGATTACCGGAGAGCCGAATAGCGCTGG
>JBOGMI010000322.1:0-10586 GCA_050746645.1 Bryobacteraceae bacterium
TTCCGCGACGCCTTCAACCTCCAGCAAGATTGGGTCTCCCGCATCAATATGGGCCTCAACCAGGCGCCCATGGTGGTGATGATCGAAAACTATCGGACAGGGTTGATCTGGAAGCTCTTTATGTCCAATCCGGAGATCCAGTCGATGTGCAAACGGGTCGGGTTTCATTAATCTGCTATTTTGCTAGAGATATGTCAGCACACCGCTCCTTCACAGTCGCGGTTCTGTTTGGTGCAGTATTCAGCGCCAGCAGCGCGTTGGGTCAAAAAGTTTCGATCGACTGGCATAACGTGCGCCTGATCTCGAAGACCACGCCAACGCTGCAAGTGGTTGTCAATCCGCCGCTGCGCCGCGGCTCGGCGATCCATGACCGGGCGTTTGCCGAGCTGCGCAAGCTGGGGGCCGATTACGTCCGCTACGTGCCCTGGCTGCCGTACCCGAAGCTCGGAGTCGCTGAGTTGAAGCCGCCTGCGAACGGGAACACTTCCTGGAATTTCTCGCTCATCGATCCCATGACCGAAGACTTCATGAGTGCGACGCACGGCCACTCGGTGATTCTGAACTTCAGTACCTCCCCGGCGTGGCTATGGAAAACAGCCAAACCGGTAACCTATCCGAAAGACCCGAATCAGGTGGATTGGCATTACACGCAGGGCACCGAGCTGCGCGACCCGTCGGGTAAGCAACTGGGAGATTATTACGCGCGGCTGGTGAGTTGGTATGTGAACGGCGGGTTTACGGACAAATACGGGAAGCGGCACGAATCGGGGCATCATTACAAGATTCCCTATTGGGAGGTGTTGAACGAAGTCGATTTCGAACACAATATGACGCCCGAACAGTACACCGCGCGTTACGACGCCATTGTTTCGGCTATTAAGCGCGTAGATTCCTCGATGAAATTCGTGGCGCTCGCGCTTGCATCGCCACGAAATGAGCCGCGCATGTTCGAGTATTTCTTAAATCACAAGAACCACAAGCCGGGCACTCCTATTAACTTCATTTCTTACCATTTTTATGCGAGCCCGACGCCGGATCAATCCCCCGATGTCCAGCAATATACGTTTTTCGACCAAGCCGCCGGCTTTCTCGATACGGTTCGCTACATCGACCGGATACGAAAGCGTCTCTCGCCCCATACACGCACCGATATCGATGAGATCGGATCGATCGCGGCCAACGATAATAACCCGAACGAGACTCCCGATCACCTGGCGAAGCGGCTGCCCGATTCTTATTGGAGTCTTTCAGGCGCTTTGTATGCCTACATATTCGGCAATTTGGACGAACTCGGCATTGACGTCGCGGGCGAGTCGCAATTGGTTGGCTACCCCTCGCAATTTCCCAGCGTGACCATGGTGAACTGGAAAACCGGCGCGCCGAACGCGCGGTTCCGGGTTCTGCAATTAATAAAAGACAATTTCGGGCCGGGCGACAAGATTGTAAAAGCCTCCAGTGGCACTCCCTACGTGTATGTTCTTGCCGTGATCAATCGCAGAGGCGAGCACAAGCTCCTGCTCGTCAACAAGCGCAACCGGGACATTCGGCTCACTCTGCCGCGGCGCGCAAAGCGCATCGAGTTCGTCGACGTAACCACCAAGGGAGCGCCACCCCAAACCAAGCGGGTCCAGGACAATACGATCGCTTTGCACGGATTCGAGGTCGCGGCAGTTACGCTTCGGTAGCAAATGAATTTTAGGCGTGAATGCCGCGCAGCTTGCGGTAGTTGGCCAGGCAGAGGCGCGCGGTTTTGAGTTCGGGATATTGGCTGCCTTCCTGCTCAATCAGGTAATACTGGACTTCGTGCTGGGCCTCGGCGGCGGCGAAAATGCGCTTCCAGGGAACGACGCCTTGACCGAACAAGACGCGATAGCCCTTACTGGGCGACCAGTCTTTCAAGTGCATGGAGCGGATGCGGCCGGGGACTTGATGGACCCAGGCGACCGGATCGGCTCCGGCGGCCACGCAGGTGCCTACATCGAATTGAAGCATGATGCTTTTGTCGGTGTTGGCGGCGAGCACGTCCATGGGTCGTTTGCCGCCGATCGGTTTCCATTCGGCATCGTGATTGTGATAGCCGGCGTGTAGGCCGTGCTTGGCGAGAGTCCGATTGCCGTTGTCGAGCGTGGCGGCGACGTGCTTCCAGCCCTCAATGCTGTCGATTCTCCCCGGACTGGCGAGCACGACGTAACGCGTGCCGAGAATGTTGTTCAATTCGATGGCGTGGTCGATGCCCGGCTGGGTGAACGATTTCATGCCGTTGTGGGTTGAATAGCATTGGATGCCCAGCCGGTCCAGTTCTTTGCGCACCTGCCGGGCTTTATCCGGTGTCCAGGCGTAGTAGGGCGCGAAAAACTCGACGCATTGGTAGCCCATTTTGGCCACTTTGCGGACTGTGCCGGGCAAATCTTTTTTCAAGTCGTGGCGCACCGAGTAAAGTTCCAGGCCGATGGGGATGTTTTTACCCGAGGCAAACAGGGCTAAAGGCGCGGCGCCGGCAACCGCCAGGAATGATCGCCGGGAGAAAAAATGTGGATTCATGGGCGCAACCGCACAATATCACAGCCCTATGAGGTTAAATAGGGGAGAGCTCCTGCAATAAGAAACCATTATGGCTCCATCGAGGGGGGCGCCCTCCATCGAACAGCAGCTCGCACTGCTGACGGAAGGCTCCGCCATGCTGTTGGCTTCTCCGGAATTGGCGGCGGTTCTGCAAACGATTCTGGACCTGGCCAAGCGGTTCATCCAGGCCGATGCTTACTCGGTTTGGCGCAAGAGTGCGAAAAAGAACGTCTGGGAAATGATGGCAATGGAGGGGCTGTCGGAGCGCTACCCCCGCACGGTCGGCGAGAATTGCGGGGAGGAGGAGGCAATGCCGACGGAGCCGGTAGCGAGCGAAGACCTGGAGCACATCCCGTTCGCAGGCCGACGGAACGACTATCGCGCCGAAGGGATTTGCTCCCTGCTAACGGTTCCGCTGCGGATTCATGGCGCATTGGTTGGCCTGATCGTGTTCTACTGGCGCTCGCCGCGGCGATTTAGCGAACTGGAAGTTCGTGTTTCCGGCGCTTTGGGGAATCTGGCCGCGGCGGCGCTGGGCGGGGCGGAACTTTACGAGCACCAGAAGAAGATGCGCCGGAAGGCGGAAGAGCAAGAGCACAAGGCAAGCTTTCTGGCCGAGGCCGGGCGCATCCTGCTCGCTTCGCTCGATTACGAGAAGACGTTGGCGGCGGTGGTGAATCTCGCTGTTCCCTCGTTTGCCGATTGGGCCTGTGCCGACATCCTGGATAGCGCCGGCGAAGTGAAGCGGATGGCGAGCAAGCATCTGGACCCGGAAAAAATCCGCTTGAACGAAGAGTTGCGGCGCCGGTTTCCGCAGCTCGAAACCGATATTCCGCGCATTGCCCTGCGTACCGGCCGGCCGGTGCTCATCGAGCAGATATCGGACGAGCTAATTGCCCTGTACGGCCGCTGTCCGGAGCACATGGAGATGTTCCGCAAGCTGGGGATCGAGTCGGTGATTCTGGCTCCTCTGGTAGCGAATGAGCGCTGCTTCGGCATGCTGATGTTCATCACCGCCGAGTCGGGCCGGCACTACACGGAATCGGATTTTGCGCTGGCGTTGGAGCTGGCTCGGCGCGCCGCGACGGCGGTCGAGAATGCGCGGCTGTACAGCGAGTCGCAAAAAGCGCGGCAGGATCTGGTCCGCGCTAACTCGAATTTGCGCCGGGCCAACGAGGACTTGCATCAATTCGCCTATTCGGTTTCGCACGACTTGCGTGAGCCGCTGCGGATGCTGTCGATCTACAGCCAGATGCTGGAGCGGAACTGCGGCAGCCGTCTGGATGACGACAGCAAAGAATTCCTGGGATATATCACCGAGGGCGCGGGGAGAATGGACGCATTGCTCGCCGATCTACTGGCCTATCTTCGAGTGGCCGATGCGCTGCCGGCGGAATCGGTGCTCATTGACGCAGCGGCGATCCTGGACAAAAGCAAAGCGAATCTGAGCGGCATGATCAATGACAGCAGCGCGGAAATCCGTGCGGAGCTTTTGCCGCGCGTACGGGTGGAAGAGATTCACATGCTCCAGCTTTTTCAAAACCTGATCGGCAACGCGATTAAGTATCGGGGCGAACGGCCACCGATGATCCGGATCTCCTGCAAGCGGGAAGGCGCCTGGCGGCAAATTTGCGTGCAGGACAACGGGATCGGGATCGCGCCGGAGTATCGCGAGCAGGTTTTTGGAATTTTCAAGCGCCTGCACAATCGCGCCGAGTATCCGGGGACGGGCATTGGGCTGGCGATTTGCCAAAAGATTGTGGACCGCTACGGGGGGCGGATCTGGGTCGAATCGGAGCCGGGCGAAGGCTCGACGTTTTGCTTCACGCTTCCGGGAGAGAGCTGAGCGCCCGCGCGGGCTGAAGAGGCTGCTGAAAAACTCCCGTGCAAAACCGCTCCCTGGCGGTCGCGGCTCTGTAACTATCTGAAAACACGCGATGCAATTCTGAGCCGCGCGCGCAAGCAAGCGGTTTTTGGCATTTTTCGGCGCCGTCTGAAAGTCCGACCTAGCTTAAATTCCGACGCCGAGGCGCGGGCGGTGCTCGCGAATGTTTAAAGTATTCTGATTCGGCTCGCCGTCGCACTCGGCTTCAATCACGCTCACAAGCGGGTCAGGATGGGTCACGGGCAACCCGGTGAACTGGACACGGAAGCGGCCCTGTTTGAAACTCACGGGCTTGCCGGAGGGATACAGCTTTGCCGACAGAACTTTATTGGTAAGTCCTCCGACGGCCACCGTATCGCCGGGCCAGAAATAAACATGGATGTACAGTTTGTTCCCAGTGCGGGTGAACTTAGCGAACGCAGAGCGGCTGACGTGGCAGAGTTCGGCTTGGTGGATGAGAGGCGCGTGGGTGTCCATCCAGGCGCCGACGTTGCTTAGAATTTCGATGGAGGGTTCCGGGATGGAGCCGTCGCCTTCAGGTCCGATATTGAGAAGATAATTGCCGTAGCCTTGGGCGCACTGCACCAGATTGCGCACGATGGTCTTGGGCGATTTCCAATCGTCGTCGGCGCGCTGATAGCCCCAACTGTCGTTCATGGTCATGCAGGTTTCCCAAGGTTCGGAAGACGCAGTAATGTGTTGTTCGGGAGTGGTGAAATCCTCTGGAATTTTGGCGCGGTTGTTGATGAGAATGTCCGGCTGAAGCTGGCGCACCATCTTGTTCATCTTCACCGATTCCCAGCCTTCTGCCGAAAGCGGCCAGGCGACGTCGTACCACAGGATATCGAGTTTGCCGTAGTTGGTGCAAAGCTCGCGGACCAAGCCATGGGTGTATTCGACAAAGCGCCGCCGCGCGGCTTCGTCATGGGCGCAGCACGCCCCGTCGGGATGGTGCCAGTCCATCAGGGAATAATAAAAGCCGACGTGCATGCCGGCGCTGCGCGCCGCCTCATAAAACTCGGCGATCAGATCGCGGCCCGGCCCTTGCTTCGGCGCGCAGTAATTGGTCAGCTTGGTATCGAAGTTACAAAAACCTTCATGGTGCTTACTGGTCATCACCATGTATTTCATGCCGGCGCGTTTGGCGAGATCCACCCAGGCCTTGGCGAAGTTTGGTTTCGGGTGGAATCGCTTCGCTAGTTGCTGGTATTCCGCGACGGGAATGCCTTCGAGTTCCATGGCCCACTCGTGGCGGCCGAGGACGCTGTAGAGTCCGAAGTGGATGAACATGCCGAAGCGCGCTTCGTGCCACCACTTCATGCGGCGATTGCGGCTGGCGATGGTCGAAGTAGTCGGCCCTTGAACCCCGGCTGGCTGGGTCTTGGCGGAAAGCGGCGAGGGCGTGAGCGCGGAGGCTGCGGCGGCCGCACCGAGCGAGCCGAGAACGCCGCGGCGGCTGATGGTGTGTTTTTCGGACATGACGTACCAACTATAGCGCTATCCCTGCGAGAACACCGTTAATTTCTTCCCAACGTATGCCGGGTCGCCGCTCTTCGGAAACGGCGCCCAGCCGGACGCGCGGGTCTTGTCGCGGCCGGCCCACTTTTTCCAGACCTCAGGGTTATAGAGCAGCGCGAGGAAAATGCCGCCTACCACCGGCCGCGCGTGCATGCCGGCGTCGAAGGCATCCTTGGTCCAATAAAAATCACTGCAAGGGACGCGGTCCGGCGTGGCGTCGAGAAAGCGCCAGACAAGTTGGGTCAGCGCATCGAAATCGGGCCGCGACTGCGTTAACGTGGCGGTCCACATGGTCCAGTCGGTCTTGGTGTAATTCTTGCGGTTGTCGAGCGGAAGGCCGTAACGGTTCAGGTGCTTGCGATAGAAGGCCATTTCCTTTTGCGCCACTTCGCGCGGGAAAAAATTGAGGCCGAGAATACGGTCCCAGACCATGTTGTATTTCTGGCTCCAAGTGCCGGGCTTATCGAACGCGAGCCGGAAGTGGTCGCCGTCATTGGCGAGCTGAATCCAGCGCTGCGCATACCCTTTAGCCAGTTGTAAGTAAGTATCTGCGGTAGCGTGGTCTCCCTTGGCGCGGCAGAGGAGGCTGTAAGCGCCTAAGGCAAGAATCGCTTTGATCGAAAGGTTCGCATTATGAGCGAGATGGCCCGCGAAATCGTCGGTGGATAACTGATTTTTCGGATCGAGGCCCTCTTGTTTGAGATACTCGGCCCATTTTTGAATCGTAGGCCAGTAGTGTTCGGCGAACGAGGCATTGCCCTCGATGCGCGAGAGTGCCGCCAGCAACAGCAGCATGTTGCCGGTCTCCTCGACGGGCATCTGGTTGACTTCGCTATGCTCGCCACCGCCATAAACTTGGCCGTCTGCTTGCGGATAGGTGCCCACATCGTGCGGCGCGAAGGGGAAATGCCAGCGCGGAGAGGATGCATATTCAAGGGTGTAAACCAGCATGGCTTTGGAAAGCGACGATCCGAAGAGCAGAAATTGCGGCGACATGGGATAGATCACATCGACGGTTCCGATGCAGCCGTTGCTGGTGTTCTCCTTCGGGAACAGCAACGGCTGGCCCTTGGTATCGGAGGCGATCTTGGTTCACGCAATGCATTGGCGGTAGGTGAGCGAGGCGATCTGGGCGTACTGTTCTCCACCAGCCTGACGCAGATCGTCCACTAATTCGCGATCGAAGGCGGAACACTGTTTCCGTAGAGATGAATACTCGTTTGCGGCTTGAGTTAGCAAGTCGACTGCACTGGCGCCGCCGCGGCGCCAGTAAGGCCGCAGATTTTCCTCGAAAAACTGAATGGCGTAGATCTCGTCGTAGGCCAGCATGGCCCAGCGCGAAACCGGAGCGGCTTCGATCGAGCCGAGATCGAAGGCAAAGGCCAGCACCGGGGCATTCCGGTTAACCGGACGGGGCATCTGTAAATCGTGACTATCGGAAACCGTTCCCGAGGCGGCGAATTGGCCGCGCGCGTGCCGGGCGGTGGCGATGGCCTGGGTCTGCCCCTCGCTCTTGGGCGCGGCGAGATAGAGATAGCCCCAATCGATGCGGACATCGTCGCCTTTCGGTTCGAGCATGGTTTGCGCGGCGGTTCCGATGCGCAGCGCATTCACGGATTGGGCCGGAACGCGATGCCAGACCACGGCCTGAGAAGGCTCGTTGACCGCGATTTCGCCGTTGGCCTCGAAATAGGTCGAGACCTCGTGCGCTTTTCCGTCGGTCGCCCGCACGGTCCAGGTGAGATAGCCGAGCGGCCGCGACAAAATCATCAGATCGTAAGGCAGAGCGGCAGTGAGAAATTCGAGCGAGAGATGAATGCCGGCGCCTTCGAATTCGTAGACCGTGCGCGTGGGGTGAACGAAGAGGCTTTTTTGCGGAAGCGCCGGAACATCTTTGGGATCCTTGCCCATGATGCGGAACACCTTGCCGTCGATGCGCACCAGGCTGGTGAGGCGGTTCGGATGCCCCGTCCAGTGCGTGGTGGGAAGGTCGGCGAGCAGACCGCCTGCCGACCAGATGCTCAGATAGGGATCGCAGGCGATCAGTGGAACAGAGGGCGGGCGCAGATGCGGCTGTGTCGCCCTGGAGGGCCGGGCCGCTCCGTAGCGTGCGGCGAGCAAGCCGCCCATAGCGGCTTTTAGAAAATTTCGTTTGGTGAGAGTGAGCGAAGAGTCCACGTCTCTGTAGTGTAATCGTTCGGAATTCCGGACAGGAACCTGCGCCGCCAGAAGCACGGGAGCCTCCCGGCGGGGCGCAGGCTTGCCCGGCAATTATGCCGCTACTGCTTTTTTCGACTGGTCGCGCATTTGTTTCATAAAGTCGCGCATGGCGGCGATTTGACCGGGCGAACGGGCTTCCGTCCAGGCTTCAAAACGGTTCGCGGCTTTTTCCAGGTGCGCGAGGAACTGCTTATTCGCGAATAGCTCCCGGCCCTCCTGAATGACGGGTCTGATCCGCTCCCATACGCCGAAGAATTCGCCGCTGGTTTCGAAGAACAGGTCTTCGTGGAGCAGGCCATAGTTGAGCAACGCGCAGGCCTGTTCCCAATAGCTGAACACCATCATAGTGAAGGCGCCGCCTTCCGTGCCAGGCGCCGCGAGGCGCATGGCATCTTCCATACTGTTTACAAAATAATTGTGGAAGAGCCATTCGCGCGCTTGCCGCAGGCGGGTCTCGCGGCGCAGCTCAAAGACTTGCAGGTGAAGTTGTGCCTGCTCGTGCGTGGGTTTCGTTTCCATATCCTATGTCTCCTTTTTTCTTCGCCGGCAGAGCCGGCTTCACAGGCAAGTCGAATGGAGCGCGGCGAAATCGACAGCAGCCAAAAGCCTTTTTTAGAAATTATTTAAATACCGGCGGGAGCATCCAGACTGCGCCATAAATACCAGCTCGCGACCGAGCAGTAGGGCCGCCATCTCTCGGCGAGGCGGGCCACTTCAGAGGGTTTGGGAAGCTCGGGCAGATCGTACGCCTTGCGGATAGCATTGCGGATGCCGAAATCAGCCGCGGGCATCACGTTCGGCCGTTCCAGAGCGAAAATCAGGAACATTTGCACGGTCCAGACCCCCACGCCGCGCACGACCGAAAGCTGCTCGACGATCTGGTCGTCATCTAACGAAGCGAGTTTGCGGAAGCTGATTTCGCGCCGGGCGACGCGCTCGGCCAAATCGGTGAGCGAGGCGATTTTCTGGCGCGACAGGCCGCAAGCCTTCAACTCCTGTTCGGAAACGCGCAAGAAGGCGCCTGGGGTGAAGCGCCGTCCGGCGGCTTTGCGCACGCGCTCGAAAATCTTCGCGGCGGCGCGGCCATGCAGTTGCTGGAACGCAATCGAGCGGGCCAACGTCTCGAACGTTGGCTCCCGGACTGCCAGCAGATAGGGACCGACGCGCTGGATGATGCCCCCGAGCACCGGGTCGGCGGCTTTAAGATGTTCCAATGAGGGTTGCAACGGTTTCACAAGGATTATCGCAACCGAAAATGTGCAGTCGTTTACGGACCTTGATTTATCTGGCGGCCGCGGTCTCGTTTGCCGCAGCGCAATTGAACGCGCAGAGCCCGCCGGCCTCTCTCGATCAGCAAACCGGTCCGGGACCGGTACTCAAGAACGCTCCGCTCCCGAAATCGACCATTCGCGTGAACGTCGATCTGGTCAATATCTTCTTCTCGGTGCGGGCAAAAAAAAACGGACGGCTGATTCCGAATCTCAGCAAGCAGGATTTCAAGATTTATGAGGATGGCCGGCAGCAAACCATCCAGCAATTCTCACGCGAAACCGATCTGCCGCTCACGCTGGGGCTGCTGATCGATGTCAGCGTGAGCCAGGAACGGCTCATCGATACCGAGCGCGAAGCGGCGGCACAGTTCTTTTCGAGCGTCATCCGTCCCAAGGACGAGGCGTTCCTGATCTCATTCGGGCAGCAGACGGATCTGCTGCAGGACTACACCAGTTCCCCAAGATTGTTGACTGCCGCGATGAAGGGCCTGCACGGCGATGGCCCGGGCGGAGTGATGGGGCCGGGACCGATCCCGAATCCGGGCCCTGTGCCCCAGGTCGGAAAACCGAAGGGCACACTGCTGTATGACGCGGTGTACTTAGCCTCTACGGAAAAGCTGAAAGGCATGGCGGGGCGCAAGGCCTTGATTCTGATTACCGACGGCGACGATCAGGGCAGCTATTACAAGCTCGACGATGCCATTGAAGCGGCTCAACGGGCTGACGCGATCATCTACAGCATCTATTACGTGGATCGCGGATTTTATATGCAAGCCGGATTCGGATATGCGGGTGGAGGAGGCGCCTCGGACCTGAAGAAAATGTCGCGGGAAACCGGCGGGCATATGTTCAAGGTGAGCCGGAAACATCCACTGAATAAAGTCTTCGCCGAGATTCAGGACGAGATGCGGAACCAATATTCGATTGGCTATGTTTCGACAAATGAGAAACGCAACGGAACCTTCCGTCATGTCAAAATCGAAGTTGACAATCACGCATACCAAGTGCAGGCGCGCAGCGGCTATTACGCTACCCCGAACGGGACTCAGTGACGTGTCCGGCGCGAGGATGCGCGAAACAGAACCCCGACTGTGAAGGAGGGGGCGGCTACCCTCGTTATTCATGTCGAT